>JAZUDJ010000063.1:0-40697 GCA_045639585.1 Bacteroidales bacterium | reverse complement strand
GATGTAGTAACAGTACTTAACCGTCAGATCTACGAGCTTAACGATAGTATTGAGGATGCTTTGAAGCCTGTCACCAAGATGGAGGAGAATGTATCTTATAATGAGATGATGCAGACTACTGTTTCATTCTACATTGATAAGACTTTCATCACTGATGCTCAGAAGCGTAATGTTCGTTCTGTGGCTAAGTTCATGGAGACTCACCCAGACCTCGATGTTGTAGTTACCGGTTATGCTGATATCCAGACTGCTTATCCTAAGTATAATATGATGCTTTCAAAGAAGCGTGCTCAGGCTGTATACGATATGCTTGTTAAGGAGTATAACGTTGATCCTGCTCGCTTAAGCATGGAGTATAAGGGTGACCAGGAACAGCCGTTTGCTATCGTAAACGAATGGAACCGTGCTGTAGTCTTCATCCTGAAACCTCATGTTGATGCTAATGCAAATGCTGAACAAAAGTAATTCTCCATTGCTATAAAAACTAATTTGTCGATATTATGCACAAGATATTATCTTTAATTACATGCCTGGCTTTGGGTGCTGCTATTAGCACCCAGGCTCAGACTTTTGATCGCGATGGTTACCGCTTCAGTGTCCTCGATGGCGGCAATGTCAGCATCAGGGTTGTTCCGGATAGTGCTGAGCATCTCTTCTCTGGTCGTGTAGAAATTCCTTCTACTATTGTCAATGATGAAACTGGAAGGGAGTATAGTGTTACTGCCATTGCAGATTCTGCTTTTTGCAATTGTCGTGAGATTACATCTCTTGTCCTTCCTTCAAACTTGAAGAGTGTTGGAAAGAATACCGTTGATCACTGCTTCCTTTTGAATGAATTTGAAGTTGCTGAAGGTAGTAACTTTACAGTTCAGGATGGTGTTCTGTTTAATGCGGATGCTACACATCTCATTGTATGTCCTGCAGCTAAGGCTGGTAAGTATGTAGTTCCTTCTTCAGTTGAGGCAATTGCAGCTGCAGCTTTTTCATCTTGTAAGAATTTGCAGGAGATTGTTCTACCAGAGAAACTGAAGATCATTGAGGACTATACCTTCTATGAGTGCTGGGGTTTGGCTAACGTAACCTTCCCAGATGCACTTGAAGTTATTGGTGATTATGCTTTTGATGGTTCTATCCTTCAGTTCCTTTATTTCGGTAAGAACTTGAAGAGCATCGGTGAGCATGCTTTTGATCATAGCAGTATGGTTGAGGTTATCCTGCTTACTACAACTCCTCCTGATTTGGGCAAGATGGCCTTTGGTAATGAGATGGATATGGCTTATACCCGTCTTTATGTGCCAGTAGGAACCCGTGCTAAGTATAAGGCAACAGGCTGGTCAATCTTCCCGGTTTTCTATGAGGGTAATAAGACCCGTCGCTGGAAGGGAACTAAGCGCTAATATCAGAGAACTGATATAAAAACAGAATAAAACAAGTATCCCCATCTACGTCAATGCAATGACTGGATGGGGATACCTGTTTTTTATTAGTAACTTGTTGGATTCACAAGGAATGAGTTCGTTTATTCCTTGTGAATCAATTTATACGCAATGGATCCTGGCTGTGGGCTGGCAGGGCAATGGTTCGGGTCGAACCAGCCGGCTTCGGCAAGTTCCTCCTCCTGTAACTTAATTTCTCCGCTTTCGTATTCTGCAGTGAAACCTAACATGAGTTGAGAGGGAAATGGCCAACTCTGGCTACCAAAGTATTGCACGTTTCGCACTGTCAGACCTGTCTCTTCGAATACTTCACGTGCTACTGCCTGCTCGAGCGTTTCTCCTGCTTCGACAAATCCAGCGATGCAGGCAAAGATATTCTGGTTGCGATAGGTATGACGTGCCAAAAGAATCTTTCCGTCTTTCTCGATGCGCATGATGATACATGGGTCGATGCGAGGGAATATCTGCTGCTTGCAGTGGGGACAGTTGCGTGCTGTCAGGTGCTCATCGTCGACGAGAGGAGTACCACAACGTCCGCAGAAACGGGTGTTCTGTCTCCATTCCAGAAGCGCTTTGGCTCGGGAGAGACGGAGCACTTCTGCTGGAGCTTCTTGAGCAAAGAGTTCACGAATGGTGACTTTTATGTAGCCATCTGGCAGAGAGGTGCTGTCGTTCAGTCGGATGGCGGAGAAGTCATACGTAGGTTCGATGACCGTCTCTGTCACTTCGCATGAAGCGAGCAGCTGTTTATAGTCTTCTTCTTGGAGCGGCGAGCCGTCCGACAGGCGGACGGTCTCGCGTGAAAACATTGCGTAATAATACATATTCTATTAAAGATTAACCTCAGCAGAGATTGGCAGATCTTCAGAAGAACCACCGATGCGGAGGATAGCCTTGCCTGATTCGATAGCCCACTGATGAGTGGTCTCGTCCCAGTGGCGGAACGCCTCACGAGGAATGGTGATGGTCACTACCTGCTGCTGAGCTGCATCGAGACAGACACGAGAGAAGCCCTTGAGTTCGTAAGCAGGACGCTCGACCTTTGAATCTGGACGGCTGACATAAACCTGGCAGACCTCCTCGGCTTGACACTGACCATTGTTGCTGAGTGTGAAGGTGACTTCTACAGCCTCCTTGCCTGCAGTAGCCTTTGCATCGCTATAGGCAAACTGGCCATAGGTAAGACCGAAACCGAATGGATACATGGTCTTGACCTGCTTGGTGGTGAACCAGCGATAGCCTACGAGCAGACCTTCTGCATAATCTGCGTCAGCCTTACGCTGAGCACGGAACTTATCCTTATTTACGAGATCTACGAATACGTCATCAGAAGCTTCTTCCTTCTGTGGATAGACTCCGAGGGCGTAAGCAGGAGAATCCTCCAGCTTGACAGGCAGTGTGAATGGCAGGCGGCCAGAAGGAGAGATCTTGCCAGTGAGGATGTCTGCCAATGCATGGCCACCCTCAGAACCATTGAACCAAGAGTAGAGGAGGCTTGAAGAAAGTGCATCTACGACCTGGAGGTCTACAGGAGCACCAGCCACGATGACGGTGACGATCTTGTTATTGACGGCAGCAAGGTCGGTGAGCAACTGATCCTGCTGGAATGGCAGCTGGATGGTCTGACGGTCAGAACCTTCGGTCTCGACGATACGGTTGTCGCCACCGATGAAGAGAACGAGGTCAGCATCCTTAGCAGCAGCGAGAGCTTCGTCAGCCAGCGCCTTAGCCTTCTTAGCTTCAGCCTTCTCATCGACCTTAGGTGCAGGACCCCAGCGCTGAGGCTGTGAAGCATAGCCACGAGCATAGCGGATCTCTACGCCAGTTCCCTCAAGCGCCTTCTGGAGGCCAGCGAGAGGAGTAATCTCGTAGAGGGTCTTGACGCCAGCACCTACACCACCCTGTGCCATGGTCATAGTAGCGTTGTCACCAATGACTGCGATAGTCTTTACATTGTTCAGGTCGATAGGGAGGAGTCCATTGTTCTTAAGCATGACAACGCTCTTGGCAGCTACGTTGTAAGCGACCTGCTGCTGCTCAGGCTGAGAGGTCATGACCTTGTTGGCCTGATCGGCAGGAATAGCAGGGATGGTGAAGCGGACGCGCAGGAGGTTACGAACCTTGGCATCGATGACTTCCATTGGTACAACACCTGCGTTGACCGAGTCGATGAGCGCCTGTCCCATGTAGGTCTGGCCTGGCATCTCTACGTCGAGGCCACCCATAGCAGCGCCGACGGTAGAGTGAGTTCCACCCCAGTCAGAGATGATAATACCGCGGAATCCCCATTCGTCGCGCAAGATCTTGTTCTGTACCAGGTCGTTTTCCGAGCACCAGACACCATCAATCTTGTTATAAGCAGCCATCACGCCGTAAGCGTTAGCGCGACGTACTGCAGCCTCGAAAGGAGGAAGATAGATCTCGCGCATGACACGCTCCGAGGCGTTGCTGCTGACGAATCCTCGCATATTCTCCTGATTATTGAGCGCATAATGTTTGAGACAGACAGCGACGTCATTGTCCTGCATACCGTTGGTATAGCCGACAGCAAGTTCAGAAGAGAGGAAAGGATCCTCGCTCATGTACTCGTAGGTACGGCCACCCGTTGGGATGCGCTGGATGTTGATGGCAGGTCCCAGCATCATGTCTTTGCCGCGCAGACGAGCCTCGATAGCCATAGCCTTACCGTAGTCGTAGGCCAGTTCAGGACTCCAGGTAGCAGCAAGAGCCGAACCGGTAGGGAAGAACGTTGCAGAGTCAGTCGTCAGGTTGATAGATTTCCAAGAGTGAGGTTCCATCTCCTCGCGGATACCGAATGGACCGTCGGCATACTCGATGTCTGGGATGCCAAGGCGCTCAATACCAGCTGAAGAGAACATGTGCTTGCCGTGAAGCATCTCGACTTTCTCTTCGAGCGTCATGCCCGCGATGATCTCGGTGATTTTTGACTCGTGAGCCATGAGTGGATTCTCCTTAACTGGCTCATTAGGGGTTGTTGTGCAACTGACAGCACCTGCCAAAAGAAACAGGGAAGCCAGGCCGAAAGAAACAGATGTTTGTTTCATGATGTTTGTTATTATTAATGGTAAATGATTATTTCTTAGCATTCATCGAACTCTTGATCATATAAGCGATAATCGCTGCATAGAGCAAGAACGAGAGGTATTCGCTCATCGGGTTGGCCCACCAAGCGTCATAGTCGAAGCTGACACCAGCAAAGCGGATTGCAGCGCTGACTACACCCATGAGTGCACCACCGGCAATGAAGCCTGAGGCGAGGAGCGTACCCTTATCGCCACGAGCGGTATTGAGTTGCTCATCCTTGCTGCGAGTCGTGACGTACCAGTTGACCGCGCCACCCACGAGGAGAGGAAGGTTGAGTTCCAATGGAATGAACATACCTAAAGCGAAAGCCAGAGCAGGAACCTTGCAGAGTGTCAGGATGATAGCGATGGCAGCACCGATACCGTAAAGCATCCAAGGCGCTCCCTGGCCACTCATCAGAGGTTCGATGACGGCAGCCATGGCATTGGCCTGAGGTGCAGCCAGCGAACTATCAGGCCCGAAGCCGTAGGTCTTGTTGAGGATCATCATGACGCCAGCCACGGTAGCAGCAGACACCAGTACGCCGAGGAACTTCCAGGTCTCCTGCTTCTGTGGGGTAGAACCCAGCCAGTAGCCTGTCTTCAAGTCTGTTACGAAAGCACCTGCCGTACTCAGCGCCGTGCAGGTCACGCCACCCATTACCAGCGCTGCCACCATACCCGTGGTACCCGACAAACCAACGCCTACCATGATGACCGATGCGATGATCAACGTCATCAGTGTCATGCCAGAGACAGGATTTGAACCAACGATAGCAATAGCGTTGGCAGCCACGGTAGTAAAGAGGAAGGCAATGACGGTGAGCAACAGCAGACCTACAATCGCAAAGAGCCATACACCGTCCATGACGCCGAAGAGGAAGAAGAGGAAGGTGATGACCAGTGTCGAGATAGCCAGGATAGCAATCCACTTCATCGAGATATCCTTGTCGGTACGAAGCTGAGCCGCGTTCTCCTTGGCAGCGCTCTGCTGCTTGGCAGGCTTCAGTTCCTTGCCGGCCAAAGACACAGCGCTCTTGATGACGGGCCACGACTTGATGATACCGATGATACCAGCCATGGCAATACCTCCAATGCCGATGCTCTTCGCATACTTGAAGATCGTCTCAGCAGAAGCTGCAGCGGCGGTGACGCCTTCAGCCACTTCCAGATCAGGGAAGAGCAATGCAATGCCAGGGACGAGGATCCACCAGACGAGAGCCGAGCCTAAGCAGATGATCAAAGAGTACTTAAAACCAATGATATAGCCCATGCCGAGTACTGCAGCACCGGTATTGCACTTCACGACGAGCTTAGCCTGATCGGCCAGCCACTCACCACCAGCGATGCAGCGAGAAGTGACGTTCTCATTCCACCAGCCGAAGGAAGCAACAAAGAAGTCATACAAGCCACCGAGGATACCAGCCACAACGAGAGGCTTGACCTGATCGCCGCCTTTCTCTCCACTGACCAGCACCTGTGTCGACGCAGTTGCCTCTGGGAAAGGATACTTGCCGTGCATGTCCTTGACGAAATACTTGCGGAAAGGAATCAGGAACAGGATACCCAGGATACCACCGAGCAGAGAGCTGATGAATACCTGCATGAAGTTGACCGTAATCTCCGGATACTTAGCCTGTAGGATATACAAGGCAGGCAAGGTGAAGATAGCACCAGCCACAATCATGCCCGAGCAGGCACCGATAGACTGGATCATGACATTCTCACCCAAGGTGTTCTTACGCTTGGTAGCCGACGCAACACCTACCGCGATGATGGTGATAGGGATGGCGGCTTCAAATACCTGACCGACCTTCAATCCAAGATAAGCTGCTGCAGCACTGAACAATACTGCCATCAGCAATCCCCAGACGACAGACCACGCAGTTACCTCTCGTGGCTGCGACTCTGGCGACATCAGCGGATGATACTCCTCGCCAGGACGTAGTTCGCGCATGGCGTTTTCGGGCAAACCCGTTGTCTTTGTTTCTTCCATATTTTAGTTTTTTATTGGTTTATGATTCTCTTTTTTATCGATGGAATGTAGATCCTGGATTTGTAATTATCCGACAGGATCGACATCGTAGTAGAATACAATTCTTGCAAATTCCTGTATGTCCTGCTGCATCTGCTGCTGGATAATCATCAGCAACCGCCTGACTTCCTGCGTCGATGCATCGCGCTCCACTTTGAGCATGATCTGCTGGATGAACATGTTTTTGACGCGCGAGATGACCGGAGCCTCGGGGCCGAGGACACGCTGTCCGAAGGTCCGTCGTAGCTGTGCAGCGTATTGCTGAGCCATCTTGTAGAGCTTGTCCTCATAGCGTCCCTTCATATATATAATAATGAGACGTGTGAATGGAGGATAGCCGAATCGCTGACGGTCGGACAGTTGCATCTCGGCCATCTGGAGGTAGTTGTGCGATACTACCTGCTGGAGCAGAGGGTGGCGAGGGTCTCCACACTGAATCAGGACTTCACCTTCTTGTCCCTCACGTCGTCCTGCACGACCAGCCACTTGCTCCATCAGTTGGAAGGCGCGCTCGTGACTGCGGAAGTCTGGCATATTCATCAGCGAGTCGGCATTGAGGATTCCCACCGTCTGCACGGCACTGAAGTCGAGACCTTTGGAAACCATCTGCGTGCCGATGAGGACATTGTACTTCTGGCTGTCAAAGTCGTCGATGATACGCTCATAGCTCTTGCGCGTTGACGTGGTGTCAGTATCCATCCTGAGAGGTCTTGCCAAGGGGAGGAGTCGCTTCAAGGCTTCCTCAATACGCTCTGTGCCATAGCCTTGGTCCTCCATGTGGTCGTTGCCGCAGTGTGGACATTGCATCGGCAATGGCATGTGATAGCCGCAGTAGTGGCATTGCAAGTTGCGGAAACGCTTGTGGTAAGTCAGCGAGACGTCACAGCGTGGACAGTGCGGAGTCCAGCCACATTGCACACACTCCACCTGCTTGGCATAGCCACGTCGGTTCTGGAAGAGGATGGCCTGCTGTCCTGCGGTCAGTGTATGCCCGAGAGACTGGAGGAGAGCAGGCGTGAAGACTCCGAGATACTCCTTTTCTGCGGCACTCTGCTGGTTAGGACGATTGCTGACCAGTGTGATCTTTGGCATGGACACTCCCGCGTGACGCTCAGTCAAATGCACAAGTCCGTACTTGCCATTCTTGGCCAGATAATAGCTCTCCAAGCTGGGCGTGGCACTACCCAGAAGCACCTTGGCCGCATGACGCTGAGCCAGCACGATGGCCACGTCACGACCATGATAGCGAGGGGCAGGATCCTGCTGTTTGTAGCTCGGTTCATGCTCTTCGTCGACGATGATCAGACCCAGTTGGTGGAACGGAAGGAAGATGGAAGAGCGGACTCCGACGATGAGTTTCGCTCCCTGGCCGGACAGCATCTTCTTCCAGATTTCCACGCGCTCTGTATCGCTCAGCTTGCTGTGATAGATGAACATGTCTCGTCCGAAAACACGGCGCATACGCTGGCAGAGCTGCGTGGTGAGTGCAATCTCCGGAACCATCAGAAGGACTTGCCTTCCCTGGCTGATGACCTGCTCGATGAGGTGGATATAGATCTCTGTCTTGCCGCTCGAAGTGACGCCGTGGAGCAGACACACCTGATGATCTTTGAAGCTCTGGCAGATCTCTCGATAAGCCACCTTCTGCATTTCGGAGAGAGGATGAGGCGGCTGTGTCTCATCGGGTCTCAACCCTGGTGGAAGGATGTCCAGACGCGAAATCTCCTCTTCATAGGTCTCAAGCAGGCCTTTCTTTTTCAGTTCGTTGAAGATATTGCTGCTGGCTCCAGAGAGACGGAGCAATTCATCCTTCGACACAGGATCGGCCTGCTTTTTCTGCAGTACATGGCTCATATCGAGCAACTTCATGAAAAGCAACTGCTGCTGAGGACTGCGTTTGAGGCTCTCGAAAGCCTTCTCCAGCGGCAGGTTCACGCCTTCTGATTCTTCTTCCAGCGACGGGATACAGATGCGCACCATCGTACGCGTCTTCGCCTTGAAATCCTCACGAACCGTTCCTTCCTTGCCTTCCTCTGGCTTGAGTTCGCTGGGTAAGGCCGCCTTCATCACATCGCCGATGGCGCAGAGATAATACTGCGAGATCCACTGCCAGAGCGGGTACTGAGGGTGGCGGATGATGGGTCTGTCGTCCAGCAGTCGGGTAATCTCTTTCAGCTCGTAATCCGTCTCTGGCTTATGTGGAGTCAGGCCGACGATGATGCCTGTGTATTCGTGATTTCGACCAAAAGGAGCCATGCATCTCATGCCTACAAGCGCCATCGCCTCCATCGTCGCTGGGATGATGTAGGTGAAGGTCTGGTTCAGGGGAACCGGTAGGATGAGTTCGGCGTAAAGCATTATTAATTAGGAGTGAGGAGTTAGGAGTGAGGAGTTTTTGCTGCGAAAGATTTTATCTTGGAGTGAGGGTAATCAATGGGATAAGCATCTCTTCGAGCGACACGCCACCATGCTGGAAGGTATCCTTATAATACTGTACGTAGTAGTTGTAGTTGTTCGGATACGCCAGGAAGTCATGGTTGCCACAGATGGCGTAGCGGGTGCTGACGTTGAGGATTGGTAGTCCTACCTCCTGCGGTTTGTCGATCCAGAAGAGCTGTTTCGACGAGGAGTTGAGGTTCTTGCCCAACTTGTAGCGCAGATTGGTATTCACATCCTTATCGCCAATGATCTTGATGGCATTGTCGCAGCGGATGGAACCGTGGTCGGTGGTCAGGATGACCTTGTACCCCATGTCGGCAATGGTTCGGAAGATGTCGAGCGTCGAAGAGTGTTCCAGCCAGGTGCGTGTCAAAGCGCGGTAAGCTGCTTCGTTGTTGGCCAGTTCGCGGACGGTCTTCGACTCGGTGCGAGCGTGGCTGAGCATGTCGATGAAGTTCATCACAATCACGTTGAGCGGATAGCGGGAGAGGCTACGAAGCTGGTTCGACAGTCTTTCACCAAAACTATTCTCATTGACTTTATGATAGGAGAACTCATACGGTTTGCGGAAACGTTCCAGCTGCGTCTTGATCAATGGTTCCTCGTTGAGGTTCTTGCCTTCCTCCTCGTCCTCATCGACCCATAGGTCAGGGAACATACGCGCAATCTGATCTGGCATCAAACCGCTGAAGATAGCGTTGCGAGCATATTGTGTCGCGGTTGGCAGGATGGAGCAATAGATTTCTTCCTGGCAAGTGAAATACTCGCTAAGTAGGGGTTGGATGGCGCGCCACTGATCCAGTCGGAAGTTGTCTATCACAATGAGGAAGAGCTTCTCTCCATTGTCCAGGCGAGGGAAGATGCACTCCTTGAAAAGGTCTGGCGACATCATTGGCCGGCCCTCCATTTCCTGATGTTTGGTGAGGGACTTTGCCCAGTCAACGTAGTTCTTCTTGACGAACTTATAGAAAGCAGTATTAGCCTCGTCCTTCTGCATCAGGAGCATAGAATTGAGCTGAGGATCAGCGCTTCCGGACAATTCTGTCTCCCAATAAACCAGTCGCTTATATACTTCCGTCCAGTCGGCAAATGACCGCGCGTCGCTGATGGCCATGCTCAGTTTGCCGAACTCCTGCTGGAATCCGCTGGTCTGCTGCTGCTGGGTGATGGCACGTGCATGGAGGTTCTTCTTGATGCTCATCAGCATCTGGTTCGGTAGGACAGGCTTGATGAGATAGTCGGCAATCTTCGAGCCGATGGCCTGATCCATGATATCCTCCTCTTCGCTCTTGGTGATCATCACGACGGGCAAAGACGGGAAGTCCTCCTTGAGAATGCTGAGCGTCTCCAGTCCGCTGAGGCCTGGCATGTTCTCATCCAGGAACACCAAGTCCACAGGGTGCTCTCGCGCATAGTCGATGGCATCCTGGCCGTTGGTCATCGTGATGACTTCGTAGCCTTTCCTTTCGAGGAAAATAATGTGGGGCTTGAGGAGATCTATCTCGTCGTCGGCCCAGAGGATTTGTGGAAGCACGTTGTTCAAATATCAAATTATAAATTATAGACCTTCCAGCCATTCGAAGTATTCCTCGAAGGTGCGGCCTTGTAGGAGCAGTCGGAAGTTCTCGTCGCTGATGTCTATCTGTGTAAGCGTTGTCGGCAGCTGGAGCGAAGGAGAAGCCTCTAAGCGGTCATGGTACTCTTCCAGTTCGTAGAGGTCCGCGAATCCGCTGATGACTAATACGGTGAGGCCATTGCCCGTGTCGATAAACTCCAGATCGAAGTCCTTGACCAGATAGTTCTCGAAGTTGAACTTGGCAATCTCGAACAGCAGGTTGTTGCGTCCCATCTCGAGGCTGTCGGTCTTGAAGGCGAGGAGCAGGAGGTGTGGCACGTCCTCGGCGTCGCTGAAGACTTTCGTGCTGTCTACTACTTCGCCTTCTGCATTGACGCCTCGCAGCGAAGTGCTCCATGCCATGCTCTGCATTGTGCTACCGAGTTGCAGCTGTCGACCTTCCTTCGCACCCTTGAGCATCAGGCTGGCCAATGGCGAGACGTCGCTCTCTGGATAGTCGGTGGTGAGTTTCTCCAAACCTTGCTTAAAGCCTTCGAGGTTGCCATCCTGCACGTAGCTCAGCGTCTCGAGGAAGAGGAACTTTGGCATCAGCGAGCAGAGTGGCCAATGCTGCTGCACGAACTCATAGTTAGCGTGTACTGTGTCTGTATGGTTGGCCAGATAAGCGCTGTAGGTCTGACGATAGAGAGAGTCCTGCTTGGTGGTCATTTCGCGCAGGGTCTGCACATAGTTCGGATCAGTCAGTGCCACGCCGTAGTCACTCTCAGGGAAGGTGGCGATCAACTTCTTTCTCCAGGTCTCAGCATTGCTCTTGTGACGGTTTTGTGCTGCAGTATTGCCTTCTCGTGCCGACATCTCGCTCATGCGCATATACATCAAATAGATAGCGTAGTACATGTCCAGACGATGCTCGCTCTCCGGATAGCGCTGATCCACATCGATGAAGGTCTTGATGGAGAGAGGGAAGTTTTCCAGCTTCACGTTGAGGATCTGTCCCATATTATAAAGACCTTCCTCAATCTGCTGATGCGCCTCCTGCTTCTGCTCCTCGCTGAATGGGATTTGCGCCAGGTAGTAGGCAGGTTCGTGAGGATCCGAAGACAGAGAGTCATTGCGTGAAATATTAGGATTCTCGGCCAATGATTCTGTATCCAGATCACCTCCCGTCAGGCTGTCTCTCTCGGCCGACATGCGCTGCTCCAGAATCTGCTGAGGCGAGGAATTCTCATCTTCCTCAGTCGTTTCTGGTTCGTCGAATGCCAGCGTTTCCGTCTTGTTCTTGCGTCGCCAGTTGTCCTCGTTCTTGCGATTTCCCCAGAGGCGCTGGAACTCACGCTTGCCGTCAGCCAGCTGGGTAGGGTTGTAGAAATACCACGAATTATCTTTCTTCCCAACAGTCGGTTGCTGAGGCTGGCCGGGGGCCAACGGATCAACCTGACCTTCCTGATTCTCACGGTATTCTGCCAGTCGCTCCTCGTCCTCCGCTTCCTTTTCTGACTTGATCAGGTCTTTGATGATTCGGTCAATGACCTCGTCCAGTTTTTCCTTAGGAAGTTCGGATAACTGTAATAAACTGTCCTGCAGCTGCACCGTCTCAGCATGTGTCTGCAGTTCGTCCAGCACCGCGCTCAGCTTGGCAATGGCATCATATCCTTTATAGTTTTTGTCAATGATACTCATGGCCGTGCTGTAGGCTTTCTGAGCGCGGACATAGTCTTCCTGTGCGAAAGAGACTTCTCCCAGTCGCAGCGCTGCAGCGGCCATGTCCAGACCTTTGCGTGAACTCTTTTCAATGGCCTGCTCCAGTTGTCGGATGGCCTTGACCGTGTCTTTCTGCAATAAGGCCACATTGCCTAAAGCATGATAGATCTGATCCAAGTATTCCTCGTTGCGCGACTGGTATCGTATGCGGTTCAGTCGGCTCTCTACCTGCTTGAGCTTGCCATTGTCCTGCGCCATCACACCGATACGTGCCATCTTGGCATTGAACTGCAACTGATAGTCTCGTCCGCTGTGTCCCAATTTGCCATATAGTTTATAAGCTTGTGCATGATCTCCACGCTCCTCCAGCAGCTGAGCCATCAGATAATCGGCACGAAGACGCTGAGTAGCAGACATAAAAGCACCACGTCCGGCACGCAGGTACTCCACGGCTTGTGTAGCTGTCTCTGGTCGGCTGAGCAGAATCTCGGCTTGAGCCAATGAGAAGGCTTGACGTAAGTCTCGTGGCAGATCCTTGTAAGCTGGCAGACGACTGAGGTCTGACTGGCTGGTGTATTGCTTGGCGGGTATTACGATTCCGAGCTCGGTTTCTGCATCGAACGAGAATCCCTGCACCGCATAGACTCTTGCTGCCCAGATATGCGCCTCAATGACAGCGTATTTTTTCCAGTTGAAGTGATGTGCAACGTAATTGAAGATAGAAGCCGCCGCTGTGAAGTCGCCTTTGTAGAACAGCGCCTTGCCATTGAGCAACCAGACGTTGTGCATGAATGGATTATACTCGCCACGCTGCATGAAGAGCTTCTGTGCCGGGGTGTTACGAGTTCGTCTGCGAGGCTTGGTTGTGATGCTGCGTCGCTGCACAGCTATCTTGCATTTCTCGATTGCTCGATCAAATTCGGCATTGGCAGAAGGCTCTTCCTGTCCGACCAACTGATAGACGGGATGAAGAGCCAGACGCTGGCTGTACTTGTCCTGATGACTCTCCTCCATGGCCATGACGCCCTCTTTGTAGGCCTCATTGCCATTGAAGTAGATGTTATACTTGGTGGTCATAGCCTTCATGCCGCGTGTCACAGCGGTGTTGCTCTTGCAGCCAGCTGCCAACAACACAAATGCAGCGCAACACGCCACAGTCAGAATACGCAATATCGAACCCAAGCTACACCTCACATCTCCGAGATTTATGCTTCACTTCTCACCTTGTCATTCGAATGGTCGCCACCCTCGCCAACGCTCTGGAAACGTCTTTCTCTCACCACGAGCAATACCTCATCGAGGATCTGATCAGGCAATGCTATCTGTCGCAGCTGCAAGGAACGTACCCAGCCAGCCACCTCCACCTCGCGTAGCTCATAGAAGACCGTAGCAAATTCCTCAGCCTCCTCGTCGGAATAGGAGTCGGCTTCACGGCCTTTATACTGATCCAGTTCCTCGTCGGCGTAGTAGATAATCTCCTTCGAGACAGCTGCCAGTAGTGAGTCACGTTCGCAGGTAGCATGCTGGCCACAGCACTCTTCTGGAACTTCTTTGGTCACCTCCAGAGGCGAAGTCTCATCGGGCTTGGCAGTACCCTCGGCCACACGCTTCTCGTAGCGTTTATGGCCGATGAAGCTTATGCCACCTACAAGAATGAGTAGTAAAACTAGGGCTACAATTAAGTATAACATAGCAAATGTATAATGTCTCCAATGCATAGAGATAGCAGAACTATCAATTCTGCATTTTTAATTTTTCATTTTACATTTATAATAAATCCCGCCTTCTTGAGATCTTCCCAATAAGTAGGGTAGGACTTGCTCACCACCGCAGGATCTTCAATCTCAATCTCGCCAAGCGTCAAAGCCAGTGGAGCAAATGCCATGGCCATACGATGATCCTTATACGTGGCAATGACAGGATGCTGGTCAGTTTCGCAGCGTTCACCATCCCATGACATCACGATGGTCGAAGCCTCTTCGCCTAATGCAATAGTCTCATCCTTCACCACATACCCCAGCTTACGGAGCTCTACTTCCAATGCAGCCACGCGATCCGTCTCTTTGATGCGAAGCGTGTGCAGACCAGAGATGCAGAAAGGCTGATTCAATGCACAGCATGCTGCAATCACCGTCTGTGCCAGGTCCGGCTGAGAAGTCATGTCGAGCTTCAGTACCACTGGCTTGGTCTTGATCTGCGCAAAGAAATCTGCTATGGCAGCATCACCTTGCAGGCTCTCTGCAAAGAGACCTTCCAGCACAATGTCGTCACGCTCAGCCAGCGCCATGATCTGGTACCAGTAGCTCGATGCACTCCAGTCGCTCTCGATGAAATACTCACGCTCCGCATACTTCTGTGGTGCCACGCTGATCACCTGCAGCTCACGATCCCACTGGCTCTCAATGCCATATTCCTTCATCATGCTCAGCGTCATCTCAATGTATGGCACTGAGGTGATACGTCCGGTCAATGACAACTGCAAGCCTTGTGTGAGGGTAGGAGCAATCATCAGCAGTGCCGAGATATACTGACTCGACACACTTCCGTCAATACTCAATGCACCACCGGCCAACTGCTTGCCATGGATGCGCAAAGGTGGACAGCCATCTGTCTCCAGATACTCTATCTCTGCACCCAAGGTGCGCAAAGCCTCCACAAGCAAAGCTATCGGACGCTTCTTCATACGCTCCGACCCCGTCATCACGACCTCCGCACCTTCACGAGTAGCGAAGTATGCCGTCAGGAAGCGCATCGAAGTACCTGCCGCACCGATGTCCACAATACGCGCACCATCAGCTGCATACACATACTTCGTCGCATCCTGGTCAAAGGCTGCCAGCATCACCTGTGTGTCATCACAGTCGCTGATGTGCTGCAACGAACCTTTTCCTCCAGCCAGTGCATTCATGATCAATGCACGGTTCGAGAGGCTTTTCGATGCAGGCAGGTCGATGTGCAGTCCCGCAGGAATCTGCTTAGGAGCTCTAATAATATATTGCATATTTTATTCTGCCACAATCTTACATATATTTACAATCGTCATCATCGCCTTCTCCATACTCTGGATAGGTACGTACTCATAACGTCCATGCATGTTCATGCCACCAGCAAAGATGTTAGGACATGGCAGACCCTTGAATGAGAGCTGAGCGCCGTCTGTGCCGCCACGGATTGGCTGCACCTTGACAGGTACGCCAGCTTCGAGCATCGCCTGCTTGGCAATCTCGGTGATACTCTTCCATCCTTTCTTGATGTTCTCTGCATCAGCTTCCTGCACCTTCTCGAGCATGTTGTAATACTGATCCTTCAGCACTACCTCGCAGCAGCCAGGATACTCAGCGTTGATGTTGTCTGCCACGCGCAGCATGTTCTGCTTGCGCTCCTCGAAGAGCTGGCGGTCATGGTCGCGGATGATATAGCTGAGCAAAGCCGACTCTACGCCACCCTCCATGTGGATGAGGTGATAGAATCCTTCGTAACCCTCGGTATGTTCAGGACGCTCGTCCTCTGGTAACTGACCAGCGAAGTCGAGTGCCAACAGCGAAGCGTTGATCATCTTGCCCTTGGCTGTACCCGGATGCACGTTGGCACCCTTGAAGCTGACCTTAGCACTGGCAGCATTGAAGTTCTCAAACTCCAGCTCACCGACCTCGCCACCATCCATGGTGTAGGCAAAGTCACAGCCGAAGAGCTCGACGTTGAACTTATGAGCACCCAAGCCGATCTCCTCATCCGGATTGAAAGCAATACGGATCTTGCCATGCTTGATCTCAGGATGCTGACGCAGGTACATCATCGCGGTAATGATCTCGGCAATGCCAGCCTTGTCATCTGCACCGAGTAGGGTAGTGCCATCCGTCACGATGAGGTCTTCGCCTACGTGGCTGAGCAACTCAGGGAAGGTCTCGGTCTTCATCACGATACCCTCTGCTTCGTTGAGGACGATGTCCTTGCCGTCATATTTCTCTACGATGCGAGGCTTCACATCCTTGCCGCTCATATCTGGAGCCGTATCCATGTGAGCAATGAATCCGATGGTCGGCACCTGCTTGCTGGCATCATCAAGGTTCGATGGCACGGTGGCATAGACATAGCCAACCTCGTCGCACACAACCTCGTCGAAACCTAAGGCCTCCAGCTCGTCGCGCAGCATCTTGGCAAACACCATCTGGCCAGGGGTACTTGGGGTTACGCCACTCTCTTCATCACTCGTTGTGAATACTTTTACGTACTTCAAGAATCTTTCTACAAGTTCCATATTATTTTGTGTTTTTATGATCTGCTTTCACGCGTATGCACAATAATGTGCGCACTCACGCGTTATTTATAACGTACAAAGATATAAATTATTATTCTCATGGCAAGTACTAACACTACAAAAAATAACTCTACAGGCAGGAATAAACCGAAATCGTCACGCAGTGGTGGCAAAATCAATCCCAAGTCTATGGTGGTAGGCCTGCTGGCTGTCTTTGCACTGATCTTGTATTATCTGTTTACTCCGACCAATTCTGCGTCTTCTGCAGCAACCCCGCCAACCGATGCAGAACATCAGAACGAAACGCTCTACACAGCAGGCAAGAAGCAGGTTCCTGTCGATATCTGGACCATCAACTACGAGCAGGAAGCCTTGCCTCAGACGCCAGCATCCGTCACCTCGCAGATTATCCGGCACAAGGCTTACAGCTGTAGTTATAATGCAGATTACAAGATTCCAAACTGGTCTTTCTACGAACTTTTAGCCACAGAAACCGAGGGCCGTCTGTCTCGCTCTAACGACTTCCAGCCAGATCCAAACATCCCGTCCCGTGAGTCTTCACAGCTCACTGATTATCGTGGTTCAGGTCTCGATCGTGGCCACATGGCTCCGTCGATGGATTTCAACTGGGATGAGTCCATCGAGAATGAGTCATACTATCTGAGCAATATGTGTCCACAGGATCATGAGTTCAATTCAGGCATCTGGCTCGACCTGGAACATCAGGTACGTCGCTGGGCTCGTCGTGATTCTGCTATCTGTGTGGCTTGTGGACCGATCCTTCCGCGTAAGGATAAGAATGGTAAGCTGATCAATCCTGTCACTGGCGAAGAGTATAAAATCACCACCATCGGACGAAGCAAGGTCCTCGTTCCTGAGCATTTCTTTAAGGTGATACTCAGTCCATTCGGTGATCATCCGAAGGCCATCGGTTTCATTATGCCAAACGAAAATGTCCTCCGCCGCGATGGTCGAGGCAACGCTCCTATCAAGGATTTTGCCTACAACATTGATCGCGTGGAGGAAATTACGGGTATCGACTTCTTCGCTATTCTTCCTGATGATGTGGAAGATAAGATTGAGAAGTGGTATGAGAAAGATGACTGGTTCAGTACAAAGCGTTACTGATCACGTTCCAGAAACAATCAGATAGTGAGTCTTCTCACCCTTGATTTTTAGACCTTTGACCTTGGCCAGCGCCGCCTCTGCTACCTCACGACGGATGGCCACGTATGCGCAATGCTCCATGACGTCAATTCGGCCGAGGTCGCTACCTTGCAGGCCTCCGTTCTTGGTGAAGAATCCCACGACATCACCCTTACTGATTTTCTCTTTTTTGCCTCGTCCGATGTACACAGTGACATTGGGTGAGGCAATCATTTTGCGTCCCTTGCTCGTGTCTTTATCTAAAGAAAAATAAGGGAGCTTGCCATGACTTCCTGTATCAATGAATTCTGGCAGGTTCTCGTTGGGACCCAGTATGATATACGAAGAACCAGAAGCTCCAGCTCGCGCCGTACGGCCATTGCGGTGTGTCCATGCTTCCTCGCTCTGTGGCAGGTGGTAATGAATGACATGCGCCACCTCAGGAATATCCAGACCTCGTGAAGCCAGATCCGTGCTGACCAGCAGCGCGATACTCTGTCCACGGAAGCGGATCAGCGCCTTGTCGCGGAACTCCTGATCCAAGCCACCATGATACAACGCGCTGTCTATTCCTTCCTCACTCAGATAGTGAGCAATACGTTCCGCCGCCTCTCGGTAGTTGGCAAAGACGATGATACCGCCACGCTCCTTATAATTGTCTTTTTGTGCGATGGTGAGCAATAGGTCTCGCAGTGTCTCCAACTTGTCTGGAATCGGGGATTTTACCTGATAGATTTCCAACTTTCCGTCCGCTTCCTGATCTTGTCCTTTTGCGCTGATATCCACGGAGGTAGATTCAATCTGCTCATAGTCCTTGAATCCCGTCCATGGTGCGATAGGCAAGGCGTGGGTGGCTGATGTGAAGACACGCTGTTTCAGGCCAGTCAATGTCTCCATGATGGCCTTCATCTCGTCCTCAAAACCCAGTTCCAGCGACTTGTCAAACTCGTCAATCACTAGTACGTCCATCGTGGCTACTGCGATGTTCTCACGTTCAATGTGATCTTTCAGTCGGCCAGGCGTACCTACGAGGATAGAACGCTCTTCGCCAAGGTCTTCCAGTCGGTTCTGCTCGGTACGCAGATCGTGGCCACCATAGCATGCCACACAACGGATGCCAGTGTGCATCTTTTGCCATACCTCGGCAATCTGCTGCACCAGTTCACGTGACGGAGCAATCACCAGCGCATGCTTCTCACCATTCTCCAGCATCCACCACACACGAGACAGGAAGGCTATCGTTTTGCCGCTGCCGGTCGGAGCCAACAGGAGTACGTTCTGTCGGGTAGGAGCAGAGCTGAGTATCTTTTGCTGTATCTCATTTAGCTGAGCAAATCCCATCTGTGAGAGAATTTGCTCACGAATATTGTCTATTGTCATTTTTGCTATTTAAAAGTGCTTATTTGGGTGCAAAAGTAAGTAAATTTTTCCAAAACTCAAAATTTATGGCTATTTATTTATAGGTATTGCTGAAAAAAAGGTATCTTTGCCCCATGCAAAAAATATTATTGTGTCTGGTGATGCTTTTGAGCATCGTTTCCACTTGCCTGGCCGAAGATCTTCAGAAGGTGATCTCTCATTATCGTCCTGATATGTCGAAAGGACTGATTTATATCAGTAAGGTCGATATGTCGCTGACATTGCTCGATGCACAAGGACAAGTGGTTGTCACCTATCCGATGGCCTGTGGCAAGAACAAAGGTCACAAGCAGAAGAAAGGTGATATGCGCACACCAGAAGGCAAGTTCTCTTTGCAGCAGATCCAGGATGCACATGACTGGAGCCATGACTTTGGTGATGGCAAAGGTGTGATCAAAGGCGCTTACGGACCTTGTTTCATGCGTCTTCGCACCGGCTTCAGTGGCATTGGCATACATGGTACACACGATCCTAAGAGCATCGGTACTCGCGCCACCGAAGGTTGCATCCGTCTGGAGAACAAGAACGCAGAGGCCCTCTCTAAGCAAGTCACCCTGGGTATGACCGTCATCATCGGTCCTGAAAATGGTGTTGCGTCGCTGAAAGACAAGCCTGTCGTCGAGACCGCTGCAGTTTCAAAGGCCAAAGCACCTGCAACTTCCGTCAAAGAAACGAAAACTACGATAGATAAGTCCAAGAAACCTACCCCTAAGAAGGTTGAGGCACCGCTGCCAAAGAAGGAATATACCCAGCCAGCCTGGTGTTGGCCTCCTTTGGACAGTCAGGAGAAGAAATAATACATATCAATTAACATAATCCACAAAGAAATGAAAAGAGACAGTCTGCTGTTCGATCTGATTGCCGAGGAGCGTAAGCGTCAGATGAAAGGTATTGAACTCATTGCGTCAGAAAACATTGTAAGCGACCAGGTCCTCGAGGCCATGGGTTCTGTGCTTACCAACAAATATGCTGAGGGTTACCCTGGCAAGCGCTACTATGGCGGTTGTGAGGTAGTCGATAAGGTCGAGACACTGGCCATCGAGCGCCTCAAGGAAATCTTCGGTGCATGCTGGGCCAACGTGCAGCCACACTCTGGTGCACAGGCTAATGAGGCTGTCCTTGCAGCTGTCCTCAATGCTGGCGATACCTTCATGGGACTCAACCTCGCACATGGCGGTCACCTCTCACACGGTTCGGCTGTCAATAGTTCTGGTATCCTCTATAAGCCAGTAGCTTATAACCTCAACGAGGAGACCGGTCGCGTAGACTATGACGAGATGGAGCGCCTCGCTCTCGAGTGCAAGCCAAAGCTCATCATCGGTGGTGGCTCTGCTTATAGCCGTGAGTGGGATTACGAGCGTATGCGCGCCATTGCAGATAAGGTAGGTGCTATCCTCATGATCGATATGGCTCACCCAGCTGGCCTCATTGCAGCAGGCTTGCTCAAGAACCCTGTCAAGTATGCACACATCGTTACCACCACTACTCACAAGAGCCTCCGTGGTCCACGTGGCGGTGCTATCATGATCGGTCAGGACTTCCCTAATCCTAAGGGTGTCAAGACTCCTAAGGGTGAGATCAAGATGATGTCTGCTTGTCTCGACAGCTCAGTCTTCCCTGGTACCCAGGGTGGTCCACTCGAGCACGTCATCGCTGCTAAGGCTGTAGCTTTCGGAGAGATCCTCCAGCCAGAGTTCAAGGAGTACGCTAAGCAGGTCAAGGCTAATGCAGCTGTCCTCGCTGAGGAGCTCACCAAGCGTGGCTTCAAGATCATTTCTGGTGGTACCGACAACCACTCTATGCCCGTCGACCTCCGCACCAAGTATCCGGATCTCACTGGTAAGGTGGCCGAGAAGGCTCTCGTTGCAGCTGACATTACTGCCAACAAGAATATGGTTCCATTCGACTCGCGCTCAGCTTTCCAGACCTCAGGTATCCGTCTCGGTACTCCAGCTATCACCACACGTGGCGCTAAGGAGGATCTCATGGTCAAGATCGCTGCATGGATCGAGGAGGTGCTCAATGCTCCAGAGGATGAGGCAGTTATCGCTAAGGTTCGTGGTGAGGTCAATGCTACCATGGCCAACTACCCACTCTTCGCTTATTAATTAGCAATCAGAAATAGATATATATAATAAGGAGCTGTGTCTTTCGTGACGCAGCTCCTTATTTTATTATTAACTATCAGATTGCTTACTCAAGCGCCTTCTTAATGGCGTCCTTGACTTCATCCACAGCTTCTTTAGCGCCATCAGCTACATCCTGAATAGCGTCCTTGACGTCATCCTTCGTCTCGTCCTTAGCACCAGAAAGACCCTGGAAGAAACCCTTAACCTGTGAACCTAAGCCCTTGATAGCACTCTTGACCTGACTGCCCATAGCCTTAGTGAAAGCCTTTACGCAGCGACCCTGCAGATCACCGATCTCCTGCTTCTGCTCAGAAGTAAACTCCATGTCAGCCTGCTTCTCGATGAGCTTCTGGAACTCGCTGAATGTAGCCTCCCACTGCTCAGCAGTAAAGTCACCACCCTTGGTCTCAACCTTTTCGGTCAGATCCTCAAGGCTTGAGATATATTTCTCCTGAGGAGTTCCGCAAGAGCAAAGCATAAACACTGCGATACCTGCCAAGAACAGCTTGGCGCTTGTCATCCATGACTTCATAGTTGTAAAGTTTTTAATTAGTGGTTGTTATATATAAAATGTGGCGCAAAGATAAGCTTTTTTAATGGAATGACCAAATTTTTCTTTAAAAAGTCACCATACGAACCTCTGGCGTCCCTTCTTTCTTGCATTAAGGGATCGCCGGGATTCTTGTGAACCCTTCATGCAAGAAGGAAGGGCTCGCAGAGATTCGTGTGATCCCTTCCGAGATCACGGCATCTCCTGCACGGTACAGTGGGGAGGATGCCGTGACTTAAGAACGGATGTCTTGCAAGCAGGACATCCATTCCTTGACGTAGGAACGGACGCTTCACAAGCAAGACGTCCTTTCTTGATTATTTTTAGTTACTGAACGTAATTTCGCCTTCACTTACATCGACGACAATCGGTTTCGTGCGATCCACGCGGCCAGAGAGGAGCGTCTTAGAGAGCGCGTTGAGCACGTGGTGCTGGATGGCACGCTTGACAGGACGTGCACCGAACTCCGGATCGTAGCCTTCCTGAGCAAGGAAGCGACGAGCTGCATCGGTGACGCGCAGTTCGATGTCGTTCTGCTTGAGGAGGTGGTAGCAGCGGTCGAGCTGGATGTCGACGACGCGGCGGATGTCCTCTGAGGTGAGCGACTGGAAGTTGACTATCTCGTCGATACGATTCAAGAACTCTCTGCGGATGGGCTGCATCGGTCGACCCTCAGCAGTAAGGATAGGCTCTTTGCCAAAGAGCTGCTCCTCGCGCAGATTTGATGTCATGATGATGATGGTGTTCTTGAAGTTGACGTTACGTCCCTTGCCATCGGTCATGTGGCCTTCATCGAGTACCTGCAGGAGCGTGTTGAAGACATCTGGATGAGCCTTCTCGATCTCGTCAAACAGCACGACGCTGTAAGGCTTGCGACGTACGGCCTCGGTGAGCTGGCCACCCTCTTCGTAACCAACGTATCCCGGAGGCGCACCGAACAGACGGGTGACGGCGAACTTCTCCTGATACTCAGACATATCGATACGTGTGACCATCTTCTCATCGTCGAAGAGGAACTCGGCCAACGCCTTGGCAAGCTCGGTCTTACCGACACCGGTCTGTCCGAGGAAGAGGAACGAACCGATAGGACGATTAGGATCGGAGAGGCCTGCACGATTACGACGGATAGCGTTTGAGACGGCCTCGATAGCATCGTTCTGACCGACCACGCGCTTGTGCAATTCTGTCTCTAAGGACATGAGCTTGTCGCGCTCCGAAGTCATCATCTTGGCGACAGGGATACCCGTCCAGTGAGCTACGACTTCGGCGATATCCTCGGCAGTGATCTCTTCGCGGATCAGTGATTCGCCTTCAGACTTGTGAAGATCTTGAGAGATCTGCTCGTTCTGCTTCTCAAGGCCTGGGATGGTCTCGTACTGGATCTTAGCTACTTTGCCGTAATCGCCCTGCTGCTTGGCCTGCTCGGCCTGGAAGCGTAGTTGCTCAATCTGCTCCTTGTTTCGCTGGATGACGTCGATCAATGATTTTTCTTTCTTCCACTGCTCGTTGAGGACTTTCTCCTGCTCTTGCAGCTTTGAAATCTGATCATTGATGTTTGCCATTTTGTCCTCGTCCTTTTCCCACTTAATCGCCTCACGCTCAATTTCTAGCTGCATGATCTGACGATGGATTTCGTCGAGCGCCTGAGGCTCGGAGTCTCGCTCCATACGCAACTTGGCGCTGGCCTCGTCGATGAGGTCGATGGCCTTGTCTGGCAGGAAACGATCAGTGATGTAACGGGTAGAGAGACGGACGGCCTGGATGACGGCTTCGTCCTTGATACGAATGTGGTGATGGTTCTCGTAGCGCTCCTTCAATCCACGGAGGATGGCAATAGCTGCGGTCTCGTCAGGCTCATCGACCATGACCTTCTGGAAACGACGCTCCAGGGCCTTGTCGGTCTCGAAGTACTTCTGATACTCGTCAAGAGTGGTAGCACCGACACAACGTAGTTCGCCACGAGCCAAGGCTGGCTTGAGGATGTTGGCTGCATCCATGGCGCCTTGTCCGCCACCTGCTCCGATGAGCGTGTGGATCTCGTCGATGAAGAGGATGACGTCGTTGCCTGTCGAGTCGTCACTGTTGCTCTCTGTGACTTCCTTGATGACTGATTTGAGTCGCTCCTCGAATTCACCTTTATACATAGCACCTGCGATAAGTGCACCCATATCAAGCGAATAGATCTGTTTCTGCTTGAGGTTCTCTGGTACGTCGCCTCGCACGATACGCTGAGCCAGTCCTTCGGCGATGGCGGTCTTACCAGTACCTGGCTGACCGATGAGCACCGGATTGTTCTTGGTACGACGGCTCAGTATCTGCAGCACGCGTCGGATCTCCTCATCACGACCGATGACAGGATCGAGCTTGCCTTGCTGAGCCAGTTTGCAGAGGTTCTGAGCGTACTTGTCGAGCGCCTTCTCACCTTGCTGCTGTTGCTGTGTGTTGTAATTGTTTGTTGCCATAGTTTTATCAAAAGTTAATAGTTATTAGTTGTCTGATAATAATGCTTGTCGCACGTTTGCCCAACAAAAAGCAAAGCCTGTGCCAAACGTGTGAGTCTGCCAAAATGTCTCGGAAGTCTGCCATAAAAAACATTCTATAAACCGTTATAGAGTTCTAAACTATGATAAATTTTGGTAAAAAATGAACCTCTGTCATAAAATATCACTACCTTTGTGCCCACTATGGACGAAAAAGAACTGTTGACAAGGCTGAGAAATGAAGGTTCGGAGAGTGCGTTGCGCGAGCTCTTCGACCGTCATTATGCCCGCTTGTATCGTGTGGCGCTCTTCTTTACGCAGCATGAGGAGCTTGCCAAGGAGGTGTCGCTCGATGTGTTTGCCACAATCTGGGAGAAGCGAAAGACGATGGTCATTCCGGAGGATTTCCGTCATTTCTCGTTCGTGATGGTCAAGAATGCGTCGGTCAATATTCTTAAGAAAGAGTCTCATGCTGAGGCAGATGGGGAAGTGGAGGTGGCTGAGGCGCTTTCGCCCGATGCACAGGAATTGCTTGAGCAGTCGGAACTCTTCGAGCAATATGAGCGACTGCTGTCTGAGCTTCCGCCACGCTGTCGGGAAGTGTTCTCACTCGTCAAAGAAGAGGGCAAGACGTATGCAGAGGTGGCAGAGGAGATGTGCATTTCGGAGAAGACCGTCGACGCACAACTGCAGAAAGCGCTGACGTATCTGCGCACAAACCTGGCAAAATACCTCAATAGAGATTCCGGAAAACGCTTTTTCACGATATTCTTGTAAAAAACGCTTTGTCGCATAGGGGATTTTCTTCTCGCGGTTGTCTTCTTGGCAGAAACAGCTAACAAAGACAACTTAAAAACAATGAACAAACTACTCCTTAGCACCTGCATGGCGCTTGCCGTAACGGGCAGCGGCTTTGCACAAGGTAAAAAAACTGACGATGGAAGCCTGGGAAACAGGACCTTTGTTTATGGACAAGACGTGCGGCTTGCCCAACCTATTGTCATCGATCCTGCTGATAAACGACCGCTCTGCGATATCCTCGATCAAGTGCTCGGTGGCACGGGCATCACCTATCGCATCACCAAAAATCACATTCTTCTTTTTGCCCCTGAGCCCGAAGAGATCACGCTCGACCGTAAGTTGGACGAGGTGACCGTAGAGACTTTGCGACCCGACATAAGCCCCTCGCGTAGCCTTGCAGGAACGGTGACCATTCCTGTAAACCAGATCATGCAGACCCCTTCGCTGATGGGTGAGGCGGATGTGCTCAAGACGCTACAGCTGCTGCCAGGCGTGCAGACGGGCTTGTCAGGACAGGTCAGCATGAGCGTACGTGGAGGAAACATTGACCAGAACCTCTACCTGCTCGACGGTGTATTATTATATAATGTGGAGCATGTGCTCGGCTTCGAGTCTGCATTTATGCCCGATGCCGTGAAGCATGTTAACTTCTACTCGGGTGCCTTTCCTTCGCGCTATGGAGGGCGATTGTCTTCGGTGGTCGATGTCCGCACACGTGAAGGCGACATGCGTCACTACCACGGCACGTTCTCGATCGGAGCTCTCTCCTCACACCTCTCGGTCGAAGGTCCGCTGTGGCGTGACCGCACCTCGTTTATCGTCTCGGCGCGTCGATCGTATGCCGACTGGATGATCAACGCTTTCTACTCCATCTTTAACTCTGACATCGATGATATGCACTTCGGTCTCTATTTCTACGACCTCAATGCCAAGGTCAACCATCGTTTCAGCGACCGTGACCGCCTCTTCCTGTCATTCTACAAGGGACGGGATGCCTTGGAAACATCTCAGGAGACAGGTGACCGACAGGAATATGCGCCTGGCATGATGCTGGGTATCACGACGAGCGAGGACAAGGGCAGCAACACGCAGGATATCTCGTCGGGCAACACCCTCTATCATGCCCGGTGGAATCATATCTTCTCGCCACGACTTTTTTCTAATCTGACGTTAGGATACAATCAGTTCCGTCAGCGTAATGAGTTTTCGGAACGTGCACGCTCTTGGGTGAATGACAAGCTGATGAGCGATAATTACTACAAGTCTTCCTATCGCTCAGGCATCGATGACTTGACTGCCTCGCTCGACTTCGATTACACGCCTCATCCGCATCATCACATCAAGATGGGAGCGCAATATACGATGCATGAGTTCCGTCCGGAAATGTCGCAGACGGTGGTTCGAAACTATGACGAGCAACAGCAGGCGATGTCGCAGCAAGATTTGCACAAGGATGCCCCTTCGACCTTCGGACATGAGACGGCACTTTACTTCGAGGACGATTTGCGTCTGCCACATCGCTGGCAGGTCAATGCAGGCCTTCGCGTGGCAACATTCACGACCGACGGAAAGACCTATCCAGCCATAGAGCCGCGTTTCTCCGTGAGCAAGCAGCTTGACAAAGGTTGGCGCGTCAAGGCGGATTACACGCTCATGCATCAGTATGTACACAAGCTCTCGACATCGCCCATTGCCAAGCCTGGCGACCTGTGGGTGTCGGTGACTGGTAACGTGAAGCCGATGGAGGCGCATCAGTGGGCAGTAGGTGTCAGCAATGACCAGCTCTTCTCTGGCTGGAACTTCGGCATGGAGGCGTATTGGAAAGAAATGAATCATGTGCTTGAATTTCATGACGGAAGCATGTTTACTGGTAATACGCGCGACTGGCAGCAACATGTGTCAGAGGGGCGAGGACGTGCCTACGGACTTGAGTTCTTCGTGGCTCGCACTAAGGGACGCACGACGGGGCAGTTCAGCTACACGCTCTCAAAGTCTGACCGCTGGTTTCCTGACGGAAGCATCAACAATGGACGACATTTCCCCTATCGCCTCGACCGTCGGCATGTAATGCACCTCAGCGTACAGCATCAACTGACACCTCACGTCGATCTCAATGCAGTGTGGAGTTTCGCCTCAGGTGCCATGGCGACGGTGGCGAAGCAGCAGACGCGCTATTATGTGCATGTCGATACTGAGGGTATGCCTGCCACGATCGGCACGCCGCTGCAGTTCGGTATGCAGGATTGCGATTACTACAGCTCGCGCAACAACTACCGCATGGAGCCTACGCACCAGCTTGACCTCAGCGTCAACATCCACCACGATACGCGACGTGGCGAGCGCATCTGGAGCTTCGGCCTCATGAATGCCTATTGCCACCTCAATCAGGATCTGCTTTATACGGAGGTGAAGAATGAGAATAAGCAGGTCGGCAGCAATCCTGATGGCTCGCCTATCTATGAGATATCGAGTCGAAACGTGCTCAAGAAAGTAACCCTTTTTCCGATCCTCCCATACGTCACATACACCTATAAATTTTGAGTCATGAAATATCTTCTTTCTATATATATGTTCCTTTTCTGCCTCACGGCCTGTGTGCAGGAAATCGGAGAACTGACTGAATACGAGGCTCCTCGCCTCATTGTCAACAGCATTTTCGCCGTGGGCGATACGACCATCAGCGTCGATGTGCGCATGACGGGAGTGACAGAGACACGTTTTGTGAACGATGCGCAAGTAACATTGCGTGTCAATGATGGTGCAGCTTACTCGCTGCTGCCCGATGAGCGTTTTCGGACCTATCGACTCAATGATGCGCGACTATCCTTGCAACCTGGCGACAGGGTAGAGGTAGATGTGCAGGGAGGTGGCCAGCACGTCTCTGCTTCGAGTATCGTGCAGCAGCCTGTCATCATTGCAGGCATGGATACTTGTACGTCGAGTTTCCCATACAATTTGAATAGCATGGTGTATGATCATACTCGTTGCTTAGTGCATTTGCAGATGCCTGAAAACGTGGACGATATGCAGTATTATCGCGTCGAGGTGGTCAGGAAGATCAATGTTTTCAAGTCTGACGCAGCACAGGATTCCTCTGCTACGCCTGGCTATTCGACAGGGCCTCTGAAATACAATTTCTACTATGGCTACGATCCTGCCTTGCACGAAGGACATCAGTTGGCGCAGGAGAAAAATGACCACGGATATGACTGGTTCGATCAGGACGAAAACTATTTTGCCGTGTTCCGTAGCGTCTTCTTTGAGCAAGGGTACTATACGTTGACGCTCGACCTCGAACGTCCGAACAATACGAGCGCGAAGCAGTCGGGATGGGAGCAGACATCGACGATACGCGTCTATACGATCAGTCGCACAGAGTTTGAGTATTACAAGGTGCTTTCTGCTTTCGTGGATTATGAGCCAGGACTTATCTTCAATAGCGAGCCGGTCTTCCCAACGAACATAGAAGGGGGGACAGGTATCTTCGGCGTTGAGTCGAAGGCTGAGATCTCACTTTACGAAAAACATCTGCCAAGTTCTTCATTATGAATACTTCCCACATTGATAAACAGATAGAATACTTCTCGCAGAGTACACATTTGCCGCGCGGTAAATATGCCGCCAGCGAGGAGATCTATCGTGAGCTCCTTGGCCGTCTGCCTGAGAGTGACTATCCTTGTCAGGACATTCCTACGCTTGTACCTGCCCGTGGACGAGCAAACGCTCGTCGCTGGAGTGTGGCAGCGAGCGTAGCGTTTGTCGTAGGCTTCGGCATCGCTATTGCGGGTGTATATACCTATCGCAGAGGATTCTTCTTCTTCTCGAGCAGCGATCCTGTTCCTGAGCAAGTGCCAGCTTCCGAAACAATCTCTTCGCAAACGCTCGTCTTTGACAATACGCCTCTCTCTCAGATTTTCGCAACCTTGTCAGAGGTATACGATATACATATTATATTTAGAGATCCAGCCCTCGCTGACTGTCGTATCACAGCGACCTTCAGCAAAGATGAAACACTCGAAGACATCCTTGATGCGATCACGGATGTCTGTGGGTTTGCGTATAGAAAGGCCAATGGTGGGTATGAAATTTACGAAAGGTAATGCTGTGAGTATTTATTACTGCATCATTTCTATTAACTGCGCATAGACAGGGCTCTGTGAGAGCAGCTGGCGATTACCTACTATATATAGATGCTTGCGTGCTCGCGTTATGGCTACATTAAGCTTACGGTCAATAAGTTGGCCGTCAAGTTTCATAGGGGTGCTGAGCATGGACAATTGGTCAGATGTACTGACAGTAGTAGTGTAGATGATGATGTCTCGTTGGGAGCCTTGATAGCGCTCTACGGTGTCAATATTTATGAATGTGGAGTGAGGAGTGAGGTCCTCGCAGCCATTAGAAAGAGCATTTCTATGCTCTTGGCGAGAAGACGAGGCTTTAGCCGAGGGGTCGATAGACTTGTTTGCTAGTTCCGTGCGGATAGCTGCGATTTGCTGACGATAGGGGACGATGATGCCGAGGGTCTTCTCTGTCCACTCTAGACCTTCTTTCTGATAGATCTCTGCGATGCGATTGACAAGACGAGCCACCATGCTGGCTTCTGCAGGATTGCTCTTGGTGCCGAGAGGGGCAGAGGGGACGTCGATGAAAGCGTAGCGTGGCATGAGAGATGTGGTCTCTTGCTGGTGGGGGAGGCCGACGGGAGAGAGAAGGTTGCCGTAGAACATGCTGTTGGAGAAATCCGCGATGGCGGGATGCATACGGCCTTGCTTGTTGAGGAGCGTAATACGGCCTTGATGACCTTCTTGCTGATATTTCCTATATAACTGTTCGAAGAGCGACTGAGCGCCTTCTTGCAGCGTTACGGCAGGGAGTTGTTTCGGATCTCCGATGAGGATGGCTTCCTTACGAGCATGCTTCAGTAGCTCGATGACCTGATGGTCGAGTAACTGACTGGCTTCGTCGACGATGATAGTGTCAAACTCCAGTAAATCGAAGAGATGTGGCATGGCGAGGAGACGCGCTGTGGTTCCTGTCCAGAAGCGCTGTTCTCCAATACGTTGACGCAAAAGCGTGCGGTTGCTACAAGCGTCGATAATTGGCTGTAAGAGGCGAGGACGAAAGGCCTCTGGTGTATCGGTCATCGTACCCAGACGGACGTACGGACACTCTGATTCGAGCGTCTCACAGATTTCATCCACAGCGCGGTGCGTGAAGGCAAGCAGGAGTACACGCTCCTGCGTATTATGATAGAGGTCATGCACCATGTTTCGCAGCGTGACGGAAGTCTTGCCCGTGCCAGGAGGACCTACGATGAGGCGGCAGTTGTCTATCTCTGGACCGCCTTGTAGCAATGTGCTATAAATGCTGCGACAGGCTTGCGAGATACTGCTGTTGATGGTGTCGTGTTCGAGTGCAAAAGGCTGATGATTATCGAGTAACGACGAAAAATGACAGAGACGCTCAGCATGACGGAGAGATACTGAAATCTGGACGTCAGAGAGTGATTCGATGCTGCCACGAAGGACGATGGCGTTGGCTTTTGTCGTCTCATTCGTGTCCATAGGGTAGAGGATAACAGGATCACCCGGACGGAAATCATGCTCATGCGCTTCGCTTATTGATAAAACAAAGGTCTTAATCTCATCCTTTTCGTCTATTCCTAACTCAATGAGCGGCAGGCCACGGAGAGAGACGGCCTCAGGTTGCGTCTCCTTGAGTTCTTCTTCGTGGAGAATGAACTGAAGCTTCTCGAAGAACCAGTCCTGTAGCGCAGGTGCAGCATCCTCAATAGCTTCGACAAAGGAGAGGAGTTGTGGCTTGTCATAGTTGCACCATAGCTTACCGAACTCATGCGGATACATGTTTTCTACGGCTTGGCGCGTAAAGTATTTCCGGCCTTTGCCCATGGCAATCTCGTGAAGGATCTGGAGAATCTCGTCACGCAAGGAAAGTGCAGACTCACAGAGCTCTTCGGGAAAAATCTGATGTTCGAGTAGAGGATAAGTATTGTAGTGGAGGAAAGACTTAATATGCTCCTTGTCAATACCCAAGCAACGATGAAGAACTTCGGCATAGAGCATGGTCTGCACACGGTGCGCCTGCTTTGCGTGACCCTGCCACTCGTTCATCTTGCCTGACTTAAGCTCGACAATCTTGGCACTCCTAACTCCTAACTCCTCACTCCTCACTTCCAATAGGTCCATTCGTCCGCTAAGTCCTAATTCCGGACAGACGAAAGACGGTTCGAGCCAAGCCTCTTCAGCGTTGATTCCTTGCAAAGGGAACTCATGTTCTACAACCTTACGAATATGATCATATTGGTCTTTGACCGTATTAAAATAGACCTTGCGAAGCTGATCCTCATCCACATCGAGGTAGAGCAACGCGTCGTCGTGCCACGATTTCTGGAGTATCTCCTGTAGTGGCTCTTTGGATGAAACCACTGCATCGAACATATTATTGACCGCATTACCCAGCAGATTATAGGCCGACGGAGTGACCGGCTGCAGGAGTCGGTAGACGTAGTGCAGCGGGTGAGGACCATACTCCTTGAAGCAGGCTGAGAGCGCGGAAATGTCGATGAGTGGTTGCATATTGAGCGCAAAGATAGCGACCAGAGGCCAAAAACACAAGTTTTTAACCTCTTTTTTTGTGTTTTAACGCATTTTTCTTCTTTTTTCAAAGATATTATTGTATCTTTGCCCGCACAAAGTAATAGGATGGAACCAGAAGAGCAGGTCACACAGCAAGTCCCGATGGAGCAGAAGGGTGCTAGCAAGGCGCGTATTTTTATACGCGTCCTCCTCGTCATGCTCGTCCTGCTGCTGGCTCTTCCGTTCTCGCTCTACATCCCTCAAGTGCAGGATTTCGTGTGCCAGCGTGTCGTAGAGTGGCTCAATTCGACTAGCAATGATCTGGAGTATCAGGTAGGGCAGGTGCGCCTCGGTTTTCCTCTTAAGCTCAAGGTCAAAGACGTGGCAGTACTGAAGCGCAAGGATGGCACACCTCTGGTTAGCGTGGGTAGTCTTAAGACAGGACTCGACGATATTCCGCTCAATCAGCCTTACTTTGTGGTCAATAACCTGGAGGTGCGTGATGTGGTCATCGGTATGGATTCCTTGACCCAGTCGTTCGGCATGGCCGGACAGGTGGAGCAGCTCGACATTCAGAAGATTGAGGTCGATCCGATGAATGCACAGCTGCGAATTGCAAGAGTGCATCTGCACGAGCCTGACCTCAGTTTGTATCTGGCTCCGTCGACCCCAGATGATGAGGAGGATGGTCCGGACTGGTTTGTATCTGTCAAGCAGATCGATGTGCATGATGGTCACTTGAAGTATGACAACAGCGACCGCTGTCTGAGTGACGCCATGCAGTACTTGCCAACAACTCCTTATTTCGACTACGATCACTTTGATCTGCATGGCGTCTCGCTCGCTGCCCGTGACGTGCTTTATGATACTCATTTGATTCGCGCTACAGTCAATGATCTGAAGGCTCGCGATGCAAACTCTGGCTTGGAGTTGACCCAGTTGTCAACCGGCTTCGAGATGGAAGACCGCGTGATACGTGTCTCTGATCTGGATCTGCAGTTGGCACAGGTCGGTATGCTCAAGGGTGAGCTGCAGACCGACTTGGCCTTGTTCGATTCATTGCACAACGGTTATCTCTCCACTTCGCTGCAGTGCCAGCTCGACTCGGCCAACCTCTTCCGCCTTGCTGCACCCTATTTGCCGAGTCTCGTCCCTTATTGGCAAGGTCCGATGCTCAACCTCTCTGTCGCTGGCCGCGTGTCTGGAGATAGTCTGGATCTGCGCAATCTGGAGCTCTCCGTGGGTCGGGACATAGAGCTTAAGGCTGAGGCTTTTGGCCTTGATCCTTTTGATAACGAGAAGCGTACGATGGCTGCTACGCTCAAGTCGGAGCTCACTCATGCCGACTACCTGCTCTCGGCCTTCGTGGCTGATCCTGCGCATCGCGCTTATCGTTTGCCAGACTCAATCTCTGTGGATCTGGAGGCTTCGCAGCGTCAGCAGCTCTTCAGTGGCCGCATCGACATGCGTCAGCTAGACGAAGATATCCTCGGTGCTGAAGCGTCGTATGAGACCAGCTTGGAACGCTATCATCTGAAGGCCAACACGCAGCGTCTGGACATCAGTCAGTTCGTGCCAAGCATCCTGGCCGACGGCCTTACTGCACACCTTTCGGCCGATGGCCGCCACTTCCGCTTCCCGAGCAAATATACTCGTGTGGAGGCCAATATGCAGATCGACTCGCTCTGCTACACGCAACCTAATGGCCATCGAGACCAATTGCAGAACATCACAGCAGAGGCGTCGCTCAACGAAGGAAACTACGTAGCACAGCTCGTCTCGAACCATCCGTATCTGCAGCTTGACACGCATCTGGAGGGTATTTACCTGAAGGACACATTGGTCATGAGAGGCCATCTCAACGTGCCACATGCTGACCTGGCGAATCTGCCTGCTGGTTTCGCACAGAAAGACTTCGGCGTTATCGGTTTCAATAGTCAGTTTGGTGGTCATTACGACTGGAAGGATGAGTCTCAGATGGCTCTACGTATTGACTCGCTACGTTATGACGATGGCACGAAGATGCAGTACTTCGACAGCATCCTTGTGACGCTCGAATCGGAGCCAGGTATGCTTTATGCAGATGTGACGGGTGGCGACGCTGCTGTGAGCTTCAATACAGAAAAGACCATTCGCGAACTCCCTGGCATCCTCACCACCATGGGAGAGGAGGTAAGTCGCCAGCTCGATAGCCTTCGCTTCGACTTCTCGGCTATCCAGCACACGCTGCCACAGGGTCAGCTCGATTTCCACATGGCGCAGGATAACCCGTTCTATCCGGCCATCAACTACCTCGGCTATCACTTCCAGAGTGTCGATATGTCGGCTTATAACCTCTTCGACCTGAACCTCGATGCCGCCATCATCGGCCTACGAAATGACGATCATACCCTCGACTTTGACTCCATCATTGCCGAGATCCGTCCTTGCAAATACCTCTCGCGCAAGGACTCTATCCAAGAGCTTTATGGCTACCGCCTGTCTGGTCACGCTCTGCACATCGACCCTAAGGCCCGTGAGACCTACGATATCCATGCCAATGGACTGATGATGCCAGACAGCGTCTCGCTCGACGTGAAATATGTGGACGGAAACTATGTGACACGCTATGACGCCGCTGCTTCGTTGGCCATCGGCAATGATACGATGACGCTGCATCTGGAGAAGGATCCTGTAATCTTTGCCTTGCCATTTAAGGTGAATAAGGACAACCACATCAGTCTGATGGAGTATCGCCACGCGCAGCAGCACAAGCGCACCAACACCTCGGCCAAGATGTTGATGACGGGTCCGAACGGTATGACACTCGACGTATTCACCCGCAAGGCCAAGAACCACGATATCGGCAACCAGATGCTGGTTCGCCTTCAGAACCTCGATCTTGCCAACGCTGCTAATCTGATGAAGGCCACCGGTAGCATTGGCGGTAAACTCAACCTCACCGCTACGGCCGACCTCTTCCCGGACAGCTTGGGTGGCAATGTCCGTGCAGGTATCAGGACCTTCCATCTTGGAGAATACAAGGCCGACACGCTCTCGTACGACGGTCTGATACACATGGCTCATTCGCGTCGCGACGTGACTGGTAAGCTCACCATCGACGAGGTGGTGAAGATGCAGCTGAAAGCCGCATTGGCCGACACGATGAATCTGGAAGCTTCCGTCTCCGAACTGCCATTGCCATTGGCCAACCTCTTCCTGCCGACCGACATCAACCTGGCAGGTGTGACTTCAGGTAAGGTGACGCTGAAAGGCAAGAACCTGGAGTCGGCACGTATGGATGCCGCCTTGTCTATGCAGGACGCTTCGGTCAGCATTAGTGACCTCGACGCAACGCTGCACTTGCCAACTGACACTCTCCGCGTCATCAACAACCGCATGGTCATTCAGGACTATAATATCTATGGTGCCAATAAGAATCCGCTCACGCTTCGTGGCCTGATAGATATGCGCAAGAAACTGACGGATCCGCAGATCGACCTGCGTGTTGCCGGTCAGAACGTGCAGATTATCAATAACAACCGCCTGCGACTGAAGGATCAGTATATCTACGGACGTCTGCCATTGACCACCGAAATCCGTGTGAAGGGTGCGACATCGAACCTCAATGTGGACGGCAAGCTGCAGGTGCTCTCAGGTACCAACCTCAACTATTATCTACAGGATGACCCGCTGCAGTCTACGAGCAAGGTGGATCAGCTGGTAGAGTTTGTCAGCTTCCGCCAGATGGACCGCAAGCTGGCTCACGCTACCATCGCTCCGTTGGTAGATGGTGCAGAAGGTGGACTGACGCTTGAGATGAAGATTGACATTGACAAGGACGTGCGTGTCAACGCTTACCTGCCTGGTACAGACAACAACCACGTGACCATCGTAGGTGGTGGCCCGCTGATCATGCAGTCGGCCTCTGACGGAATGATCACGATGAGCGGTGTCTATGACGTGACCAGTGGCTCGGTGGACTATAAGTTGCCGATCCTGCCAATGACCAAGAAGTTCAACATCCTCAACAGTAGCACCGTGAGCTGGAATGGCAATGCTCCTGGAGCTCCGACTATCAGCATACAGGCAAGTGAGAATGTCAGAACTGGAGTGGAGGACAGCCAGGGTTCACGACTGGTCAACTTCGTCGTCACCATCAACATTACAGGTACGCTCGAAGCATTGGATATGTCGTTTACCTGCTCAGCACCAGAAGATGGAAATATCAACTCAGAGATAGAGACCATGACCGAAGAGGAGCGCAGTAAGACCGCGCTGATGCTGCTCGTGGCACAGACCTACCTCGGTCCTGGTTCTTCGAATGTGGTAGGCTTGGGTGCGGCCAATGCGGCTCTGAACTCTGTCCTCAACCGTCAGATGGATCAGATCCTCGGCTCGAAGCTCAAGAACACGGATGTCGACCTTGGCATTGACACTTATAGCACAGAGACCGGCAGTGCACGTACTGACTATTCGATCAAGGTCTCACAGCGTTTCTTCAATGACCGCTTCCGTGCAACTATCGGTGGGCGTGTTTCCAGTGGTGGTGATCCATCGATGGGCAATGGCGCTCGTCTGGGAGATATTTCGCTGGAGTGGCTGATCAAGAAAGACGGTACACACTACCTCAAGCTCTATCGCAGGTATAACTATGAGTCGGTCTTCGAAGGTGAGATCCTCGAGTCCGGCATCGGCTATGCACAGGAGCGTCAGGCCTATAAGTTCAAGCACCTGCTGCTCCCGACCAGTAAGTCGCGTCAGGCCCGTATTATGGAGAGCATCCGACAGATGCAGCGCGAACAGGAAGAAGCTGAGGCAAAGAGAAATATGGAATTTGAAGACGAAAAAGTAACTGACGAATGAAAAGATTGAGCAAAATACTGATAGTGTTCCTTCTTTTGTGTTGCACCCTTTCGTGCAGCACCACGTCTCATATCCCAGAGGATGAGGTCCTGTATACGGGAGTTGAGAGTATCATCCGTCATACGTCCGACACGGTTGATTCAGACATTGACGAAGCTGTGAATCTGACGCTCGAAGTACCTCCTACTAACGCTTTCTTCGGTTCAGCCTACCATCAGTCGCCCCTGCCTATTGGCCTGTGGTCCTACAATGCACTTTATCCGAAGAAGGAAACAGGCTTCCGTCACTGGCTCTGGAACCGACTGAAGTCTGAGCCAAAGTATATCAGCACGATCAATCCCCGTCTTCGAGCGCAGGCCGTGGAGGCTATTCTCAAGGACGAAGGATACTTCGACGCGATCGTATCGTACGACACTATATATAATAAGGAGGACAGTCTGCAGGCACGTCTGGCATACGATGTGACTTATCATAAGCAGTCGCGCTTGGGTTCAATCTCTTTCCGACAGTCCCCGTCGATTGCTGTTGACAGCTTGTTGAAACGCACCCAGAGCCAGAGCCTGTTGCAGCCAGGCCTCCGATTCTCGGCTTCGCGTCTGGAGGAGGAGAAGAACCGCATTGCCTCGGTGATGCACGACTCAGGTTATTTCTTTTTCTCACCAGATTATGTGAAGTATCTGGGAGACAGTACTTATGCTCCAAACACCGTGTCGCTGCGTATTGTCCCTGATGTCAATGGCGACATCAAAGCCTTGCGTCCCTGTGTGATTGACTCGGTCTTCTTTCACCTTGACTTCGGTTATGGCATGAACCTGCAGAACCATGATAGTCTGGACTTTATGTCAGTCGGATATAATGGCAAGCAGACCGTCAAGACCAAGCACCTCTACCGCACTCTCGGCTTCCAGAAAGGAGCGCTCTATAAGTCGTCTTATGCAGATAAAGTGAAGCAGAAGTTGAGCCGACTCAACGCTTTCCAGTACACCACCACCGAGTATCAGGTGCTCAATCCTGAGCGTTATCAGGAGGCAATGTCTCTGGATCCTGCGCTTGATACCCTGCACCTGATGCTTAAAGTCCATGCTGTCAATAACATGCCGTGGAATGGAGGTGCTGAAATCGGTGTCGTGCATAAGGACAATCAGCAGATTGGTCCAGGCGTCACGTTCACCGCTCAGCGTCGTAATCTCTTCGGTGGCGGTGAAGTCTTCTCTGGCGAGCTATCTGGCAGCTATGAGTGGTTTATCGGACAGCGTGGCGGACAGAGTACTATGTCCAATAGCTATGAGCTCGGAACCAAGCTCTCGTATACCATTCCTCGTCTTCCATTCCAGTCTCTTTGGCCAATGAACCCCGACAATCCGGTATCGTCGAAATATAGTATCTCGGCAGACTGGTTGCGTCGTGGTGGATTCTTCGAGATGGTCAAGACCACAGCTGCGATGGAGTATTCATTTACGCGAGGCAAGACCCATAGCTTTACATTCACGCCTCTGCGACTGACCTATATGTATACACTCAACACGACAGATCGTTATGAGGAGATTGTTAACAATAGTTTAGCCTTGTCAAACTCGTTGGCAGACCAGTTTATCCCACAGATTCAGTTCTCGTGGACTTATGACAACTCTCAGATTCGACAGAACCGCTCATCTCACCATTACCTGCGTCTTTCCCTTGCCGAAGCCGGAGGATTGACTGACCTGTTTTCTGGCTGGTGGGGAGAGCATAAGGTACAGGGTGAACGTCAGCTTTGGGGACAACGCTTCTCTCAGTTCGTCAAGGCTACTGCCGAGTTCCGCCATACCTATCAGTTGACTCCTCGTCAGTCCTTGGTTACCCGCATCCTTGCTGGTGCAGGCTATGCGTATGGCAATTCTCCGGAGATGCCTTATTCTGAGCAGTTCTACATCGGTGGACCTAATTCCCTCCGAGGCTTTTCTCCTCGTACTGTAGGCCCTGGAGATGTAAACCTTAGTCTTTTGGAGAGTTTGTTCAAGGAACACGATATTCATATCGGTAATCTGCGCATAGCTTGTGTCGGTGATTATAAGTTTGAGACTAATTTTGAGTATCGTTTCCCTCTGATAGGCAGTCTCAATGGAGCACTTTTTGCCGATGCAGGTAACATCTGGCTCAGAAACAATGACCTTACCGAAGAAGATGGATTCGGTGAAGCTTTTGGTCGTACAGATTGCAATAATATTCTTCGCCAGTTGGCCGTCGACGTAGGAGCTGGCCTCCGTTATGACTTGGGTATGCTTGTGATTCGTTTTGACGTTGGTGTCCCCCTCCATGATCCTAATGACGACAATCGTAGCAGTAGTTACTTCAACTGTCGCGAGGGCTTCTTTAAGCATCTTGGCTATAACCTCGCTGTCGGCTATCCGTTCTAAGTTGTTATTCGCAACTGTCAAAAGTCCCGAAATCTCGGGGCTTTTGTCGTTTTCTTTTGTCTCTTTTAAATTTATTAAGGTGTAACGCTTGCAAAAATACTCATTTTTGATTATCTTTGCAGCGGTTAAATAGGGTGTGTAGCTCTTTTATCCTTAAGTGTTAGTACCAACAATTTCATTAACAAATTTAATTTATATTCAACGACAATGATCTATTCTAAGGAAGTTGAGAACATGTGCTGCGTAACTAAGGGCGCAAATCATGCAAATGCTCCAATCCCTGAGGAGGGCAAGTGGATTCATGCAAAGGAAATCAAGGACATCTCTGGTTTCACACACGGTATTGGCTGGTGTGCTCCACAGCAGGGTACTTGTAAGCTTAGCCTTAACGTTAAGGAAGGCGTTATCGAGGAGTGTCTCGTTGAGACCGTTGGTTGCTCAGGTATGACTCACTCAGCTGCTATGGCTTCTGAGATTCTCCCAGGCAAGACCATCCTCGAGGCTCTCAATACTGACCTCGTTTGTGATGCTATCAACACCGCTATGCGCGAGCTTTTCCTCCAGATCGTTTACGGTCGTACCCAGTCTGCTTTCTCTGAGGGTGGTCTCGTTGTTGGTGCTGGCCTTGAGGATCTCGGCAAGGGTCTCGTTTCACAGGTAGGTACCATGTACGGCACCAAGCTCAAGGGCTCACGTTACCTCCAGATGACCGAGGGTTACTGCACACGCATGGCTCTCGACGCTAACAATGAGGTTATCGGCTACGAGTTCGTACACATGGGCAAGCTCATGCAGTGGATCAAGGAGGGTATGGACGCTAACGAGGCTGTCAAGAAGGCTACCGGCTGCTACGGCCGCTTCAAGGACGCTGTTAAGTACATCGACCCACGTAAGGAATAATTCTCTACGAGAAAATTACAAATTACTAATTACAAATTATTTCCCATGCTCGACAAGTTCATCCGCATCTATACTATCGTAGTTACGATTCTGATCGTAGCTGCATTGATAGGCGCAGGCTATTGCTTCTTCGGAATGGATTATCCTGTTGCCGCTGTCGGTTGCTTGTTCATGGCTGTCATCTTTGCTTTGATGCTTTTTGTTACACGCACCTTTGTGCATCGTAATCAGCCAAAGGCAAAGAAAAAAGGCGCTCGCTGGTAATCTGTAATTTGTAATTGAAATTCACCAATCGTGTAATTCGTAATTTGTAATTCGTAATTTATTTTTAATTTGAAAAATCAAAAATATTATGGCATTATTTGAAAGTTATGATCGCCGTATCGCTCAGGTCAACGCTGCCCTGAACGCTGTTGGCATCAAGGATATCGACGAGGCTAAGGCTATCTGTGACGCTAAGGGCATCGATCCATATGCAATGTGTGAGTCAACCCAGCCTATCTGCTTCGAGAACGCAAAGTGGGCTTACGTTTGTGGCGCTGCTATCGCTATCAAGAAGAACTGCACCGTAGCTGCTGACGCTGCTGAGGCTATCGGTCTCGGTCTTCAGTCATTCTGTATCCCTGGCTCTGTAGCTGATGACCGTAAGGTAGGTATCGGCCACGGTAACCTCGCTGCTCGTCTTCTCCGTGAGGAGACCCAGTGTTTCGCATTCCTCGCAGGTCACGAGTCTTACGCTGCTGCTGAGGGTGCTATCAAGATTGCTGAGATGGCTAACAAGGTTCGTAAGAACCCACTCCGCGTCATCCTCAACGGTCTTGGCAAGGACGCTGCTAAGATCATCTCTCGTATCAACGGCTTCACCTATGTTCAGACCCAGTTCGACTACGCTACTGGCGAGTGCAAC
>JAZUDJ010000062.1:0-39817 GCA_045639585.1 Bacteroidales bacterium | reverse complement strand
ACGCCGACAAGGAAGGCTTCCTCCGCAACGAGCGCTCCCTCACCCAGACGGTGGGACGTGCTGCGCGCAACGTGCATGGCCGCGCCATCATGTACGCCGACAGCATCACAGGTTCCATGCAGCGCACCATCGACGAGACCGAGCGCCGACGCATCAAGCAGATGCGCTACAACGAGGAGCACGGCATCACCCCACAGCAGATCATCAAGCCACGTAAGTCCTTGCTCGACAACGAACAACTCGCTGAGACCCGCGCCGCCTTCGAGCTCCAGAAGAGACCTGCCATGGTGGCCGACGAGACGCTCCTATCCTACCACGCCACCTCGGGCAAAGCCGCTGGCAAGCAGCAGACACACGAGACGCCTGAGATGCTCAAAGCCGAGATCGACCGCGCCAAGGAGAAGATGCTGGCCGCTGCCAAGGCTCTCGACTTCATGGAGGCTGCCAATCTGCGCGACTACATGCTCATGCTCACTGAGAAGTATGAGAAGATGGTCGGCAAAGTGACGAGTTAACAAATTAACAAGTTAACAAACTCGCTTACAAGACAGAACAGAATTCTATACATTATTTATATATACGGCCCACAGATATCTGCTAACCGCATTGCAGCCTACCCCAAGCCATCATTATCAACCAGGCCAGAGGCGCCTCTAACCGCATTGAGGTCAGCTGAAAGCCACAAAACTTTATTATCACTATGAAGAGCGACATCGAAATCGCACGTGAATGTAACCTTGAGCGCATCCAGAAGATCGCCGAGAAGACTGGCATCGCCGTTGAGGACATCTTTCCTTACGGCCATCACATTGCCAAAGTACCACTGAAGTACATCGATGAGGAGAAGGTCAAGAAGAGCAACCTCATTCTGGTCACCTCTATCAGTGCTACCAAGGCAGGTATCGGCAAGACCACCGTTTCTATCGGCCTTGACCTCGGTCTCAACAAGATCGGCAAGAAGGCCATCGTCGTATTGCGCGAGCCATCACTCGGCCCATGCTTCGGCATGAAGGGCGGTGCTGCAGGCGGCGGCTATGCACAGGTATTGCCAATGGAGAAGATCAACCTCCACTTCACTGGCGACTTCCACGCCGTAACCTCTGCACACAACATGATTACTGCGTTGATGGACAACTACTTCTATCAGCGTCGCAAGGAGCTTCCACCTCTCAAGCAGGTACTCTGGAAGCGTGTGCTCGACGTCAATGACCGCGGCCTCCGCAAGATCGTACAGAGCCTCGGCGGCCTCAACAACGGCATCACCGCTGAGAGTGGTTTCGACATCACCCCAGCTTCTGAGATCATGGCCATCCTCTGCTTGGCCACCTCGCGCGAAGACCTCCGTCGCCGCATCGAGAACATCCTCCTCGGCTATCGCTACGACGGCACCCCATTCACCGTCAAGGACTTGGGTTGCGCTGGCGCTATCTGCGTATTGCTCGAAGACGCCCTCATGCCAAACCTCGTACAGACCACCGAGAACACTCCTGCCCTCGTACACGGCGGCCCATTTGCCAATATCGCCCACGGCTGTAACACCATCCTCGCTACCAAGCTCGGTATGTCACTCGCTGACTACACCGTCACCGAGGCAGGTTTTGGTGCCGACCTCGGCGCAGAGAAGTTCCTCGACATCAAGTGCCGCAAGGCTGGCCTCTGCCCTAAGCTCACCGTCATCGTAGCTACTTGCAACGGCCTCAAGATGCACGGCGGCGTTCCTGCCGATATGATCAAGGAGCCAAATATGGAAGGCCTCAAGAAGGGCTTTGCTAACCTCGACCGTCACGTCCGCAACCTCCAGGGCTTCGGTCAGACCGTCCTCGTTGCCTTCAACCGTTTTGCTAACGATACTGACGACGAGATCCAGTGCCTCATCGACCACTGCCAGAACGACCTCGGCGTACGCTGCGTAGTCAACGACGGCTTCGCTCACGGCGGTGAGGGTGCTAAGGAACTCGCTCAGGCAGTCGTTGAGACCATCGAGAAGAACCCTTCACAGCCAACCCTCAACTTCACCTATCAGGACGACGAGACTCCTAAGGCTAAGATCGAGGCAGTGGCAAAGAAGATCTATGGCGCAGAGAGCGTCAGCTTCAGCGAGAAGGCATCAAAGATGCTCAAGCTCGTGCACGACTCAGGCCTCGACCACTTCCCAGTATGTATCGCCAAGACCCAGTTCTCATTCACTCCTGATCCTAAGCGCGTAGGTGCTCCTACTGGCTTCAACTTTGACATTCAGGACATTGTGATCAATCAGGGCTCAGAGTTCATCGTAGCCATCGCTGGCGAGATGATGCGTATGCCAGGACTTCCTAAGGTCCCAGCAGCTGAGCAGATTGACATCGACGAGAATGGTATTATTTCAGGACTTTCATAAAAGATTAAACAATGAAGAAATTTTTTCCTATCGTTGCCCTTCTCCTCGCCTCTTGCGCAGGCAATCAGCAGGCCAATAACGAGACCGCAGCTCCTGCCGAAGAAGAGGTAGCATACGTAGACACCCTGGCAGCTAATCACCCTGAGTATCTCCCAGAGATCGCAGTCGGTGCCGAGGCTCCAAACTTCACTGCCAACGATACCCTCGGTCAGGCCATCAGCCTCTCTGACTTCGCAGGCAAGTGGGTAGTCGTAGACTTCTGGGCTTCATGGTGTGGCGACTGCCGCCGCGAGATGCCTGAGGTTATCGAGCTCTTCAACGAGCTCAACGGCCAGCAGTTCAAGGGCGCTGACGTACAGTTCCTTAGCCACTCATTCGACCGCGCTGAGGAGAACTGGAAGAACTACCTCCGCGCCAACGAGATGCCTTGGCCACAGATCAGCACCCTCGAACCAAAGTGGAAGGACATCGCCGTCACTCAGGCTTACGGCCTCCACTGGATCCCAGCCTTCATGCTCATCTCTCCAGAGGGCAAGGTTGCAGGCAAGGCTATCACCGCGAAGGGCCTCCGTCAGGTCATCAAGGACGCCACTAAGTAACAGCTACACATCAGTATAAGCAAGCCTCAGAAGAAGTCACTCTCCTTCACCACAAAGCTAGGGCACGCTTTCTTGGCAAACTCCTTATGCCCATAGAGTTTAGCCTCGGGGAATTCCTCATGAAGCTGTTTCAGCAGTCGCTTGAGTGACGCTTGTTGTTCTGGGGTGCGTGTGTCTTTTGACTTCATGCCATCGGCGGTGCATCCGCCAATGTAGCAGACACCAATCGAATGCAGATTATGCCCTACGCAATGTGCTCCAACTTCATTTACGAGACGGCCGGTTTTTACCGTGCCGTCTCTATATATTATATAATGGTAACCAATCTTGGCAAAGCCACGCTGTCGGTGCCAGCGGTCGATGTCTTCCACCGTGAAGTCCTTGCCTTCTGGCGTAGCACTGCAGTGCAGTATGATGCTATCAATCTCTCTCATAACATTCAATCTTTCTCATAACCTTCAATCTTAATCATTGATTTACAATCGATAAATTCACTTTTTCTTTTCTACTCTCAGCTTTTTTCAGTCGCTCTATCAGTCGGTCAAACAGCATGGCAGAGTGTACGACGAGCCCCGAGATTCTCCTCTCGCCCACCACGATAGAGCCATCCTTGCACAAGAACGGACCATTGCCGATGCGGAGTATGGGGAAACATCCTCGGTGCACAGGATTATACATCAGCGTTGGCACCTTGCGGCACATCTTCTTGTTATGTCGCAGACACAGCGGATATTTTCCTGCGGGCAGATAGAGTGTCGGATGCTCCAGCGTATCGCACACCACTTTGCCACCGATGCACATCTGCCCCTCCACGCCATAAGGTCCGAAACGCATCCTTTTCATTATGATTTCCATTTTTTCAAAGTTAACAAGTTAACATATTAACAAAATACTCGCTATAGTCCTTGCATCCCTCTGGCAACTGATGTCTGATCACCTGCGGCGTTAACTCCCTGAGTTGCAAGAAGAGGCGTTCTCCTGGGTCATCATCATCCGGATAGATATGCAGCGTCACACCTAGGCGCATGGCAATCTCTCTGATAGGCTCCAGATCCTCCTTGCGCAGTGTCGTGGCCGAAGGCACAGCCACCGCCTTATGTCCAGCCGATAGTGCCGCCCAGCAGTCAGAGCAGCCTTCTGTGACATACAAGGCCTCCGCTGGCTGCAACCGCTGCAGGATCTGCTGATTATAGAGGTGACACTCAGTACCTCTGGGAAATCTGAAACGCGGTTCATCCTCCAACTGCGGCCGAGCATATCTGCCCAAGTAGCGCCACTGAATGGTCTGCAGTTTCCCCTCCATCGTGAAGTAAGGTATCAGCAGGTGCGTATGCGTACTGCTGATGCCGCACCAGCGTATCACGCGCTCGTCAAGGTGACGCTCTCCGAAGAGGAAGTTTCTCGCCTCATCAGTCAGCACAGGATCAGCCACCAGCGGAGCCAGTCGCATAGGATCCATCGGGGCGATGACCTCCTTCTCCACAGGCCGCACCTCTCGCGTAGGCAGATGCTCAAAGTGCCGCAACTCTCTTTCATCCGTGAGGATGATGCCGAAGGCTTGTGCCAGCCAGCTCACCGCATCTCTGAAACTCAGGCCAAGCACTCCCCTCACCAGCGACACGCTATCCCCCTGACAATCACACACAAAGCAGCGGTAGCGATTATGCTTCACATTGAAGTGCAGCGAACTGTGCTTGTCCTTGTGGTTGTAGCAGAGCGCCAGATGATTCCTGACCTTCAGTCCTAAGGCTTCAGCGACCTGCTCTATCGGCAGGTCACTGACTTTCTGTATATCCAGCTTCGAGAACATCACGTCTGCTTTTGATAGACATTCTTCTGCACCTTCACGATCATGCCTTTGGCCTTCCACTTCGAGAGGAACACCCTTGCTTCAGTGTCGAGCTCATTGCGCACGATCAGGTCCTCCAGCTGTAAGCGGTTGAAGGTGGCGGTGAGCTGATCGTAGAGCGACTTACGCTGGTCGATCTTTGCCCCCTGCTTCTGCTTGGCGTAATACTCCTCATAGAGCTTGCCCCAGCGCGTATTGGCCGAATTGAGACAATAGTAAGCCAGAAACTTATAGATCTTGATGCAGTACTTCTGTATCTGCGCTTCGCTTCGTGTCACAGCTCCATGTATCTGCTTTTCAGCCATCTGGTTCTCCAGTTTGTAGAGGTAGTAGATGAGTCCTACACAGCGGAAAGCGTTCACCGAGGCACGCTTTCTGAAAGCATCGAGCGCCAGATAGCCTTTCGTTCCCACATCTTTCAGCTCCCTCACCTTACGGCACGTATCATCGGTAAATCGGTCGATGTGCCTATTGAGCCACGAAGTGTCAAGCATCAGCGTGGGTTGCAGCTCACCGTCCTCAGCGTAGGTATCTGCCATCATAAGTGCCAACGCCTCATTGATCAGCGCCTCCTCACCTTCTCTCAGCGGTCGGAAGAGTGCAGGCTTGCTTCCGGCCTCATCTTCCAGCGAACAGAGTATGACACGGCTGCAGCCGCCTCCCATGATCTCGCGCTTGTTGTAGATCTCATCCACATCCTGCGGGGTGGCGCAGAACATGCTGCAGATGCACACATCGGCATTACCGCTGTACGAATTGTCCGAAGCAAAGTCCTGACCGAATTTCGAACCGAGGTCGTAAGCCACACGCATCACCGTACGGAGGTTCGAGAAACCGTTCTTTCCTGCATCGCCCAACTGAGCCAGCTCCTCAGCCCACATCCAGAAGGTCAGGTAGTCACCCAGGATGCGCTTGTAGTAGTCGCCACGCTTCACAATCACCGTCTTCGAGGTGGCTGGAGGAATGCAGCGTATCGTCGTCTTGGGCGCCTCGCCGATCTTCTCGTTCTGCGTGCGTGCATTCTTCCTCTCTCGGTACTCCTGTTCAGCCACTCTCTGCTGCTCGTCCATAGCCTCCAGCGTGGGCGCCATAATCTGCTTCACCACCTCTGAGAAACATCGCTTACCAGTGCTTGGCGGCGCTTCAATGATGGTCTGCAGAAGTATGGCATGTGGCTGTAAGTCATACGGATACTGCAATCTGATGCGTGCCGCTATTGCCCCCAGAGGTGAGAGATCAGAGATGAAGATCGGCACCTTGCGATTAGGGGGCGCCATGCCTAAGTGCTGACGTATGATGATGGGTATGTCACACTCCCTGATAGGCAGCTTCAGGCTCTCCACTGGCTTATCAGGCATCACGAAATCGTCATCATCGTATGCGTCTTCGATGATGGTGGTCGTTTCTTTCTCCATATTAGTCGATCATCTTGATAGCGTTAGCAACCTCCTGATACACCATGAAGGCAAAGTTCTCGTGATCGAAATCCGGCTGCATCGCCTTAAATGCGAACTGCAAGCTGTTATCTTCCTTGCGCATCAGCGAGACGTACTTGCCATTGAATACCTTCGGATTGCGAGTATGTGGCTTCACGCGTGAAGCCTCCTCCTCAAAACGGAAACCCTCTTTACCCTGAAGCAATGTGCCAGAAAGGCGCTTCCTCGTAGTTACCTCGCTTCCTGGCTGCAATGAGCACACCAGATTCGTGTTGTTGAATTCTTGTTTCATACAAAAATTTTTAATTATCAATTATCAATTATCAATTCACAAAGGAATGATCTCCCCCACCGTGCAGTCCATAAACATACTGCCCTTATACTCTCGAGCCGTAAAACGCAGCGAGGCCCATACCATCGACCCAGCCGCCAGCTGGATCTGATTGCCGAGCAGCGAAGCCACATAAGAATTCTCATACTTGCCCCCACACTCCTGCAGCACAAGGACCGACTTCTGCGTCTGGCCATTCTGTGTAGTCACAGCCACTGGCTCCGACTGGCTGATTACCTTAAACATCGATTTCATTGCTTAGTCGAATTAAGGGGTGAAACATCATTTTCGTTGGTCTCTCGATTCTTGTGGGCGGCGTCGTGCAACCCCACCAGCACTCTCAGCGTGCTAAGCAGCACCTTCAGAATTTTTGAAATTGTCGTTTTCATAACATTCTATTTAATTGTGAATAATACAGTTCTCTGCAGAAAACTTTTTTTTGATGGCGCAAAGGTACGGCGCTTTCCATCGCCTTTCAATACTTTGTATCATAACCCCCATGTTATGATACACCATACTTCTTTTTCAGCTCGAACCTGCGTATTTCTTCATCCGTAGGCTCCCCATAATGCACCAGCATCATATCTCTCAGCAGCAGGTCTATATCATCGCACAACTTCTGGTTGCCGATAGTCAGAGCCGCCCTTCTCTTCTCGTTTATAATATGTACGCACACACGCATATACGCGTCATAGCAGCGTGGAGCCGGCCCTCCATCCTGTATGCGGTAGAGGGTGCGTCGGCTCAGTCCATGCTCCTTCTCGAGCACGGAAAAAGTCACATTCTTAAAATTCTTCAGAATAAACTTCAAGGCCATGGACAGAGCATTCTGCCCCGACACCCTGAGTTCGCCTTTGTAGGAATTTGCCATCGTTCAAGTCGATTGTGCAAGTTCCTCCAACATCCTCAGCTTTCAGAGATCTCTTTAAGCATGCTTTCACCGAATCAGCAGAGGATTGCGAGTTAATAAAATGGGTTGTGTATAGATACAAGAAAAGCCAAAGCTTTGACAAACCAAAACCTTGGCACACACGAATTTACCCCTATGAATTTGACTATGTCTCATTCATAGGGGTAATATATAATTATAGGATTATTGAACCATCTGGTATTGAACCATTTGGATTAGAGGCTAAACATAGCACCCTGACGGAAACCGCATTGACTATTCTCATCCTTAGCAAGTTCGGTAATTCCGGAGATAATGCTTAAGCCACCTAACCATGCAATTCGAGCAACGTTTTTCTCCAGATCGTCAAGCTTCTCATAATAATCCTTTGGCTCACTTCCTACGAAGCACTTATAATATGAGTCAAAGAGACGATCACGTCCATCAGCAGTCGCTAAAGATCGCTGGAGGTCAAAAGACTTCGGAATCAAAGCCAAGAAGGTCAATCCCAAAATAAAAAAGCCAATCAGTTGCTCGGCATGATGCTCATCGGCAAGCATCTCGGTCATACGAGCAGTAACACGCTCCTTTTCCTCCTCACTTTCATCTGGAATCAATGAAGGAATGGCAAGCATCGTCACCAACTCCTTAGCCATCGACTTCATCTCATCTAACAAATTGAGCGCTTCCTCTTGGTCAGCCTCATCCAAAGGCTCCATCTCGGCCATCATGCGATTGAATGCAGAAATATCACTACACTCAATGCCGAACTCATTACGTACCCATTCGTATGACTGACGAGGATCGGTAGCATCGATCGAGAAGTCATCGACCTTATCATACTTGATATAATCAATGATCTCGTCTGCACTCAGCTGATTGTATGCGATGCGAAGGAGGGTACAACATGAAGCAAAAAGATACCCCGAAACAGTATCATCATTAAGGTCTATTACAGGATCTCCATCTATAGCTAGCTCATTCTGCTTGTCGACATAATGTCTTACGATAGGGAAAACAAAGCTGATTACGAAATCCTTCTTGCCCTCTGCTGCAATCAAACTCCTGAAGTCATCAGCAAGATCGGGCATATCCACAGCTAAACGGAAATTGACGTTGTTTATTCTATTCAGCAACTGCGTATCCACACGCTTCTCCTCCGGCTTCATGATCTCAGCGCAAATGGTCTGAAATGCAATATAAAAACATGAGGCAAATCCCAGGAGATCAGGAGATTCCTTAACTTGAGTCAATCGATCAATAATAGAGGTTCTTGCAATCTCGATTTTTTCTGAAAAATTCTTTTCCATACTACGTAATTTTTTTTAGTTTTACACAGCGATGACTGCACCGTACGGTGCCCTATAGACGCAGTAAGGATAAAGGAATCCCCGCAGCCAAAGTTCTGTAATTGTTAATAATAAAGTATATAAGAACTATAGCTGCAAGTATTGATATGCAATATTTAATTTATGGATTATCGTTAGAGGGTACGCCGATCTGAAACTTACAACTGAATCAGCATTATGTAACACCCGTAAAAATATATAGATAAAGAATCTACCTTATAACTATATTTCCAGCTTATGTTTTTATTTCTGGCCGCAAAGATGGTGCTAATAATCGGATTAAAAAAATAAAAATGCAAAAATCTTTCAGTCGTTAAGGTTTATTAACTATACTCCGCCCTTTAAGGGTAACCAGAAAGAGCGGAGTATGGTTAATTAAGAAGTTTTTCGCAAAAAATACCGAACTTTTATTGTTATCATGGGTAGTTCGATATAAATTTTTCACTCTACAATAAAAGCCTTGTCTATAAGGTTTCCGAAATAGACCGGAGGTAAAATGTAGTTCGCTAATGGTGTACCCGAAGTCTTAGAGAAAATTACTCCACGAAGTGATCCATAGCAAAGTGATACGAACTGAACCAATAAAGCTGGTGCAAACACAATTGTATTGTCCTGACGAATACGGTCAACAGACTCTGGTTGTATTTCAAAGTAGCTCTTCAGCACAGTCTTTACAAGAGGCTTATCTGAGGCAGACATATTAACAACAATTCTGCTGCATAACACAGAATTCTCTTTATCGAAAGAGAACTGAGATTCTGTCTGGAATTGGACCTCCTTTACTTCCGGATTGTAGTTTTCTTCGAACATTGCAAACTGTTCGAGTTCCATCTTAATATATTTATATAATACCTGTGTATCCATTGATATAAAGTGTGTTTATGCAACATGTCCTGTTGCTGATACATAAGCATCAAGAGTCATCTGTTGACCATAATACTTCTCGCTCTTGACCGATTCCGTGAATTTTGAGAAAACAGATAAACTGACTGTCATTGTGCTGACATAAGGCTTCAAGACAGTAACCAGTTTCTCACCGATTACCCCTTGAATCTTACAGATAGTTTCAAGTGTCAGATTCTCGTTTCCTTTCAGGAGTTTGCCTACATATACTGCCGACACCCCCATTTTATCAGCAAGTTCTTTCTGTGTCAAGCCAGAATTGCGCAGATAATAGTGAAGGCTAAGGGCGATGTCCTGAGACATGCGAATCCAATCCCTGTTTTGTCTGCGCAAACGTGCACATTCAATAGCAGCCTCGCTTCTTGGCTTAGCCACTTCTGCCAATTTGTTCAAATCAAATGCCATAATATTTCTGTATTGGGGTTAATTTTGATTATCCATGTCATCACTATCCATGATGCCATTATCTTTTAGGAATGTTCTAATTCTATCAATGTCCTGAATAACATGATCCTTTAGGTCTGGAGATTTTTGAATCGTTTCAGCGAGTTTGATACCTCCACCAGTGACAAGATATGTGTTTACGCCCATTTTAATCGCGTAAATACGAAGAAGCGAAGGTCGAGTGGTTCCGTATGATTTCATGGGTTGCCATTCCAGTACATACTTATACTTACCATCCAAATAGTGGAAATGGGAGTCAAAATCAGGTTTCTCATTTGATAGGATGTTCTGATACAACTCCTCAAAGAGTTCTTCTAATGCCTCGGCTTCATCTAGAACTTGACGTGCTGCTTCTTCTGGTTCTATCTGCCAGAAAGGAGAATTCAAAAACTCCCTGTTAGCATCAATGAAGTGAGTTACGAAATTTACATCATTCCACAATTGGAATAGACGGTCGAACTCATTCTCTTCTCTATCGTCAAATTTAATGCTATAGAGAAAAGGTGGGTAAATATCAATAATATCCAACTTATTTACTAACTTATGAGTTTATTTTCTTTTTTTATCGAGTGCAAAGATAGAATAAAAATTTCAAATAAGCAAAATTTTCAATAAAATAAATTAACCTAAAAGTTTACGACCTCACAAATTCATCTCTTTTTTTATAGATTTGGAATCCGGATAGATCAAAATACTCAACTGACATCATTAATTTGTTAACTTGTTAACTCCAACGATTCGTTGCTTTTTATGACGCAGAAAAGATGGGGTTAACTTCGTTATATATATATAGTATCGCGCGCACTATATTATGTAATATAAATATATTATTATATATATTCTAAAGAGCTCTTTAGAGAGAAGAGAAGACGGAAAGGGTGAGAGAAGAGAAGAATGGAGGGAAAATGAGATTAATAAAGTTAACAAGTTAACATTGCAACTTTTCCCCCTAAAGAGAAGGGGCAGAAAAGTGAGGCATCACGTAGTGCGGGAAAACACATCACGTGGTGCGGGAAAAGTATTGCTTACACCAGAAAAAAGCAGTACCTTTGCAGCGCGATTTTCGAGGTCATAAGTTATGCCAACGGCCGGACATAAGTTAAGACCGACGGAGATCATAAGTATTAACCAAAAACCTTTCTTTATGATCAACTACTCCATTACCATGCGTAGCGTGAACGCAAACCTCTTTGAGATCAATCAGGCCAAATCACGCATCAAGGCTGCACAGGCAGCAGGTCAGGAACCATCGGCTGAGGATGTGGCACTCGTGGCTACAGAGAAGCAGAACGCGTTCGCCTCGGCTCAGTACACCGATGTCATGACCATCGAGAAGTTCGCACGTCACATCGCCACCCACGGTTGCGTCTATTCACGTGCCGACATCTCAGCCATCCTCTACATGGCGGTGGATTGTATGCGCGAGCAGCTGCTCGATGGCAAGAAGATCCGCTTGGGCGATCTGGGCGACTTCTCGATCACGCTCAATTCGAAGGGCGCAGAGTCGGCAGAGAAGTTCTCGGCACAGAACATCACTGGCGTCAAGGTGGTGTGGGACGCTGGCACTGAGTTCAAGAACCTCATGCAGGATGCCGAGTTCAACCTCGTGGCAAGCCGCAATGCGCAGGCGGCACTCATCAAGGCGGTCAAGGCTGGCGAGACCTACGTGGATCTCACCAAGACCGACGGCGATGACGATCCGAACGGTGGCGGAGGCCTGCAGAACCCTCTCCCAGTGCACCCCACGGGCATCTCGATCACCAGCATCGGCGGTAAGACCTACGGCCAGAAGCTGACGCTCGTCCCTGGCACCGACTACCCTGTCCGTGGCACGAAGCTGACCGACCTTTCGAGCGACAACTTCGGCAGCAGCGAGAGCAAGAGCTTTGTGTTCACTCCGATTTCGGATGAGACTGGCATGCTGAAGGTCAATGCAGACAATGCGCTCAGTACCAATGAGTCGACCATCACCTGCGACGTCTTCGAGGACCGAATCTTTATGATCAAGGCCCAGGGTGTATAACAAACGCCATGACCGATGAAGCCTTCGTTCAAGGAATGGTCAGCCATCATCCTCCTCATCGCGGGAGTGGTGATGGCTTTTATCGCTCTCTTCCTCCCTCCTCCCGGGAAGATAGACGACAGCGTGCTCTACCTCATTGCACAGATCCTGATCTATGCTGGCAGCATCTTTGGTATTGATGTCTACATCAAAAGGCAGATAGACAAGAAATAGCAATAGTACCCCCTCACTCAGACACGCTGGTGAGGGGGTGCTGTCGTTTCGTTACTTTGTTAACTTGTTAACTTTGCAAATTACTTGACGAGGCGGATAGTGCAGCCACGGTCGCGGAGAGTTGACGAGTAATAAGAGACACTAGAATCTGCAAAACCTAATATAGAGGAATGTGTCGTACCACTAGGCGTAGCTGTCCAATAGTAAGCACCATAACCTGAACTAATATTTATTGTCGTAGAATTGCGATTTCCGGCACGAGGCAGGCATAGCAGTCCCAGGGCATTTACTTCATCCAAAGTGTAGGAAGAAGCTAATGTTCCACTGAAATCATCAGGTGCAATAATAAGGCAGTCAGCAGTTGACCCTACTGTGACTCCACACTTGTGGAGATTTGACCAATTGCTACGGTTCCTAAGAAGGTATACCCATTCATCATATGTCAAGGCATACAGGCCTGAGGTACCTTCGACGGTCAAACCACCTGCACTTTGGGCAAAGAAAGGAACATCTGTTGTGGTGTTGGTACCATCGCTGTATGTCTCAGCATAAGACGCAGCCTGCGTCTTAGTCCAATAGAAATGACCTACGTGACTTGCATCCCATGTAGTCGGATAGTCCGTCTGCTTAGCCTCGAACTTAAAGTCGCTACCATCCCAGTACAGATTGCTCTTGGAGAACTTAACCTTCTTGGTGGTACTTACGGAGAAGTCGCCAGGAAGGAGGTTGGGATCAGCGATCGTCAGCTCGTAGTACAAGCCGGCTTCGAGTCCGGTTGTGGTTTTGATTTCTGTAGTACCATCATAGATAGAAAGCCCGTAACCAGAACCCGCAGGTACAACTATATAGTAAGTACCAGTTGTGGTAGCGGTTAAGACGCTATTTGAGGTTTCAGTTGTATTTAAAGTAAAGCTGACATCATTAGTTGGAGCTTCCAAATAGTCTATGTATTCACCGTTTTCGTACTTTACTCTAATATCAATACTTCCCTTCTGGTTGTCTATCTTGATGATTGCAACCTTAGGCACCATAGTGATAGACAAAGCATCCGCGCCTGTGACATCCGAAGTTGTAGCACCAGCCATGGCGAAGAGTTTTGCTACAGAATTACCTTCACCGGTAAGCTCACCAGTCTGATTAGCGAAGTAAACCTTATTTGATGGATAAAATGCATACCATGTGACTGGAGATGCAGTAACCTCGGCATCATCACTCGCAAAGTTTGTAGTATTCTTTTTAAAGGTGTAGAATCCTGAATAATCTGTATTGGTCACCTCCACCTTGTCACCTGTTGCGAAAGCAAAAGACCAGTTTGTTGAGTGATCTCCTGTATTATCAATGGTGGCACGTGTCTCTGCAGGCTGCTCTACAGTTGCATGGAGCACCATACCCTTCTTCTGTGTCTTCTCACCGAGGACTGCGTCATCCTCGCTGCTGCATGCGGTAAATCCAAGAGCTGCAGCCATAAGTCCCAAAATAAAAGTCTTTTTCATTTCTTTGTCTTTTAATAGTTACATACTCTGATTTACCATGGACCACCAGGGCCAATGCCTGTAGGACCAGTGAAATCACCTTCTCCGCTCGTGCAGATAATATCTGCTGAGTTCAGATCAATTACCTTCATCTGAGGCTCTTCATACTTTTTCTTCATGAAACAATAATATTATAATGATTAATATTGATAATTTACGCAAAACTCCGCACCCCTCAGCCGCATGACCGAGAAGTACGGAGTATATTATTATTTAGTATGTGTATTTGAATGAGGATCGCGAAGAGTATTGTGAATCAAAGACTTACCCCCCCCCTATCGGATATAATGCAAGAGTAGAAGCCCCCGAAAAGACCTCTACTCCATATTTATATGTCATGTGGCATATCATATCTTGCATATTTACGGTGCAAAGATAAGAATAAAATCAATACGATAGCCTAAAAGGTGCAGTTTTTTGCAAAAAAAATAAGAAATATTTGGTGGATGAAGAAATATCTCGTATCTTTGCAGAAAAATTCAAGACTATGCCTGACATTTACGAATATTTCGGATATATTTTCTTTTTTCATTCTAATGAGCACGATCCAATCCACGTTCATGTTCAGCACGATCACCATGAGTCAATTTTTGATATCATTATGGAGAATGGTAAAGTAAAGGAGATAAATATTCGACAGAAACGCGGTGTGCCTCCGCTCAATTCTAAAGATGCAAAAGAAGCCGAAGAATTTGTACGTGTTTATGCAGATAAGATTGTCGATAAATGGGTAAACTATTTTGTCAGAAAGAAGAGGGTTATTAGAACAACTATAAAAAAGAGACTGAAATGAAGTATATTAAAATTGACAACGCCAAATATTTAGGCGATTTGAAAGTAGAACTCACTTTCAATGATGGAGTCGTTGTCACTATTGATTTCGGCTCATGGATTCAGCACAACCCACATCCTCAATATAATAGATATCTTGATGAAAAGAAATTTAAGAAATTCTATATTGACGATATGGGGAATATTGCATGGGGTAAAAATCGAGATCTTTACTTCGACATTGTAGAGCTTCACAACGGAGAATTAGCCGCTTAACATCGGAAAAACAATAGCACCCCCTCACACAGATATGCGGTGAGGGGGTACTGTCGTTTTGTTACTTTGTTAACTTGTTAACTCTAAAAAATCTCGTTAGAAATATTCTCTTACTGCGAACTCAAATTGCTCGATAAATATCTTTTTGAATGCATACAGATTATTCTGCTCATAGAAAATAAGCATCGCCTTTTTATAGTCGATTGAATCAACAGATCGGAAACTGAGTGGGCAGTAGCCATTGGCTATCAGGATGGCATTGCTGGTAATGCGAGCCGTTCGCTTATTGCCATCCGAGAATGCCTGAATATAAGAAAGAAGCACAAGCGTCAGCAGCGCTTTTTCAAATACATTATCTCTGCTGTTAATCAGATTGCATGAGTCGTGCATAGCTTCACGAATCTGGAACTCATTGTCCAAAGGTCGGTAATTGGTTCCGGTAATACCCACGCGACGATGCCGGATTCCCTTATCCACCGAAAGCCCTTCGGTAAGAAGTGTATGGATATCCTCTATATGACTGATGGTCAGCTCCTGAAGGTAATCGGGATTGTCAAGAATGAAACGTAGGGCGTACTTGTGGTTGAGTAGCATGGTGGCCTCCTCTTGTGTCTTACCATCGGCTGTCTTGCTCTCCCGAAGTAGTCGTTCTGTCTCGAGCAAAGAATAGGTATTGCCTTCAATCTGCGAGGATTTCCAGCTGAGATCAATGCCAAGGCGCTCCATCTCCTTGTTATACTCATTCTGGGACATTTCAGCCACATGCTGGCGGAATTCTGCCTGTAGCATCTGAAGATGTACCTTCTCCTCGTCGGTAAATAGAGAAACCTTCGGCATCTGTTCGCTGATCAGCGCAAAATTAAACGATGTCTGCACCCTACGGTCATCTACATCCAGAGCAAAATAGGTATCAAGATTAAGTGGCATAAGAAGATGAGCCTGATCAGAAAGACTATAACGAGTAGCTCTGGCTTTTCCTTCTACAACCACATCCCCTTGCTGCACCAATATGGCAAGCTGGCGTTTGAGGGTAGCTTCGCTGACCACAAGTGCAGCACCATGAGCGATATCATCTCGCGATGACATCGGGTTATAATGCAAGAATTGAAGAATTTCTCTTGAGATATCCATATTAGAATAATTATATCGGCGCAAATATAGTCCTTTTTCCCCGATTATCGGCTCATTATGAGCCTAAAAATCGCTAAAAATGTACTTATTTGAGCCGATTCAGATTATTTTGCCATTTGAAGCCTACTAATTTGGATCACTTATGTGAGCCCCAAGATGAGCAGAAGAAGATGCGGATGATTCATGAAGTAGAGAAAATCAATATCACCATCCGAGACACAAGGAGTGTAGCACGGATGGTGATATATATATTATTAATAAGGAGAACCTAAGGATTAGTTCTTCTCAGGACGACCATAAGCGCGAGCTACCTCATTGTACTCGTTGATGAGAGCCTGACGGTTAGGTGCGTTGGTTGGAGCGAACTGACGATAGAGAACCTGCATCAAGAGGTTAGGGATATCGTTGTTCTCATGCTCAGCATCAGCCTTGTAAGCAGCGCGGAGGAGTGGAAGAGCTGCCTGAATCTTCTCAGCAGAGAAGCGGTCCATCTCAGCGTTTGAAGCGTGGTTCTTGAGCATCTCGCTCTCACCTGCCTCCATCTCTGCGAGGTAAGTATAGCCGTAGTAGAGGTTAGCGTCGAGGTTAGCTGGATCGAGCTCGAGAGCCTTCTGGAAGTACTCCTTAGCTGGAGCATACTCACCCTTCTGAGTGTAGAGACGAGCGATGATGGTGACGATACCAGCGTTGGTTGGGTTGCTGGTGAGAGCAGCCTTCATAGCGTTGATAGCACCGTCGATGTCGTTACGATCGAGGTAGATCTGGAAGAGTGAAGTGGTGAAGTAACCCTCACCTGGCATAGCCTCCATACCCTTCTGGAGCCAGTTGATCATCTCAGTGGTATCGTTCTGCTGAGCGTACTCGCCGATGATTGAAGAGTAAACTGGGAGCTGTGGGGTGTTCTTGCCAACGAGGCTCTTGAAGATAGAGAGAGCCTTAGCCTTGTCAACGTTGTCGTAGCAAGAAGCAGCGTAGAGGATGTTCTGGAACTTAACGCTATCTACTGCATAGCGCTCGAGCTCGAGAGCAGCAGCTGGGTTCTTAGCGGTAGCGTGCTTAATCAATGGGCTGTCAGCACCATCAGCAGCGAGCTGGAAGAACTTAGCAGCATTGCCCCAATCCTGTGCATTATAAGCGGTGAAGCCACAGTTAGCAAGACCGTTAGAAACGCTGTACATTGCCCATGCCTTTGCAGCCATGTCGTCGTTGTACTTGGTGTTGGTCTTACCCTTAGCGTCTGGAGTAGCGTATGCATTCCAAGCAGCCATGAAGTACTCGAAGCCCTTACCACAGTTGTCGAAGAACTTGTTGAGAACCTCCTGATCACCCTGCTGTGCTCCTGGCATATTGATCATATAGTTGTTATACTCAACCATAGCAGCGGTGCGGTTGATGTCGCCGAGCATTGAGCTAGCAGCTGAGTTCTTGAATGCCTCAGCAACCTGAGCACGTGCGGTAGCGAAGTCTGGAACCTTAGAATAATCTACCTGACCCATAGCATCCTCAGAAAGCTTTGCAGCCTTCTCGGCAGCCTTCAAGTTAGCGGTGATAGCCTTCTGCTGCTCCTTGAGTGCCTTCTGCTCTTCCTTAGAGAGCTCCTGGGCGAATGCACCTGCAGTAAGAGATACTGCGAGGACTGAAAGAATAAACTTCTTCATCTTGATAATTAATTAATGTGTTTATAATATTGTTACTGTTATTGCTTGTTGCTCGATATTGGGACGAGAAAATGTAAGAAGAGTTTAATATGAGATGTAAAAACCTACAATTTACTCAGCATTTTCTGGTGCTGGAGCCTCACCCTCAGCTGAGGTGTTCTCCTCTCCTTCGATGACTTCCTCCTCGTCCTCCTCACGCAATACGCGGCAGACGCTGGCAATGCTGTCAGCACGCTTGCCTGTGCTGAGGTTGATGAAGCGGACGCCCTTGGTGGCACGACCCTTCTCCTCAAGACTATCGAGGTGCATGCGGATGACGATGCCGTTCTTGGTGATGATCATCAAGTCGTCCTCGTCGGTGACACGCTTGATAGCGATCAGCTTGCCAGCCTTCTCCACGTCGAGGGTCTTGACACCCTTACCGCCACGGTTGGTGATGCGATAGTCCTCGATGGCGCTGCGCTTGCCGAAACCGTTTTCGGAAACCACAAGCACGCTTGCGGTTTCGAGTGAGGAATTAGGAGTGAGGAGTGAGGAGTTGTCAGCTTCCTCTGCGCCTTCTGCCTCTGCGGTCTCTGCTGCTGCAACTTCTGGCTCCTCTGGCATATCGAAGAGGTTGTCGAGAGATACCTCCTCCTCGACTACTTCGAGGTTCTCGTTCTCGAGGTTCTCATCATCGTCGCCACCCTCTGACTTACCGAGGACAACGCCTGGGTAGTCGATGGCGATCATGCCGATACACTGATCCTCTCCGTCGTCGTCGAGACGCATACCACGAACACCAGTAGCCACACGGCCCATGAGGCGGACCTTGTCCTCACCGAAGGTAATGGCGCGACCGTTGCGGTTGGCCATTACGAGGTGCTTCTGGCCGTCGGTCATCACTACGCCGATCACCTTATCGCCCTCTGCGAGGTTGATAGCGTTGATGCCGTTGGCACGTGGACGGCTATAGAGTGCGAGCTTGGTCTTCTTGACAGTACCGTTCTGGGTAGCGAAGACGATATAGTGGTTCTCGTTGAAGTCCTTGTCAGCGAAGGTCTCAACCTTGAGGAAGGCTGTGATCTTGTTGTTCTCGTTGACGTTGAGCATGTTCTGGATAGCACGACCCTTCTGGTTCTTGGCAGCCTCTGGGATGTCGTATACCTTCATCCAGAAGGCCTGACCCTGCTCGGTGAAGAACATGAGCCAGTTGTGGTTCTTGGCAGCGTACATGTACTCGATGAAGTCGGAGTCACGTGTGCCAGCGCCCTTAGAGCCCTTGCCACCACGGTTCTGGGCCTTAAAGTCCTCAAGCTTGGTGCGCTTGATGTAACCCATGTGCGAGACGGTGATGATGACGTCATCGTTAGGGATGAAGTCCTCAGCGTTGAACTGCTCGCCACGATAGTCGATCTCTGTGCGACGCTCGTCGCCATACTTCTCCTTGATCTCAATGAGTTCGTCCTTGACGACCTTCATACAGAGCACGTCGTCAGCAAGGATCTGCTTGTAGTAGTCGATGAGCTTCATGAGGTCCTCATACTGCTGCTTCAACTCCTCGATACGGAGACCAGTGAGCTGACCCAAGCGCATGTCGACGATAGCCTTTGACTGGAGCTCGTCGATCTGGAAGCGCTCCTCCAAGCCACGCTGAGCGTCAGCTGGGGTGCGGCTGTTGCGGATGATGCGGACTACCTCGTCGATGTTATCGCAGGCAATAATCAAGCCTTCGAGGATGTGAGCCTTCTTCTCTGCCTCTGCCAGATCGTACTTGGTGCGGCGGATGACTACCTCATGACGATGCTCGACGAAGTACTCGATGAGTTCCTTGAGGTTGAGCAGCTTTGGCATACCCAATGCATCTGGATGGCCAGGGATTGGTACGAGAGCGATGTTGTTGACCGAGAAGTTTGACTGCAGCTCGGTCATCTTATAGAGCTTGTTGAGGATGACATTCGAGTTGACATCCTTCTTCAAGTCGATGACGATGCGCATACCAGTGCGATCGGTCTCATCGTTGGCATTAGCAATACCCTCGATCTTCTTCTCGTCGGCGAGCTGTGCGATGTGCTTGATGAGCTCGGCCTTGTTGACGCCGTAAGGGATCTCGGTGACGATGATGCGATCATGCTGACCCTCTGACTCGATCTCAGCCTTGGCACGGATGGTGATACGGCCGCGGCCAGTCTCGTAAGCCTGCTTGACGCCGTCGTAGCCATAGATGGTAGCGCCAGTCGGGAAGTCAGGAGCCTTGATATACTGCATGAGCTCGTCGATGGTAATCTCGCGATTGTCGATATAAGCGCAGATACCGTCGATGACCTCGGTGAGGTTGTGGGTAGGCATATTGGTGGCCATACCTACGGCGATACCGTTGGCACCATTGACCAGCAAGGTAGGGATACGTGTAGGCAATACCTTTGGCTCCATGAGGGTGCCGTCGAAGTTTGGCATCATGTCTACGGTGTCCTTCTCGATGTCGCGGAGCATCTCCTCCGAGATTTTAGAGAGGCGAGCCTCGGTGTATCGCATAGCAGCTGCGCCATCACCGTCGACCGAGCCGAAGTTACCCTGGCCATCGACCTGAAGGTAACGAAGGTTCCAAGGCTGTGCCATACGTACGAGCGCTCCGTAAACTGATGAGTCGCCGTGTGGGTGGTACTTACCGAGCACCTCACCTACGATACGTGCACACTTCTTGGTTGGCTTGTCATAGGTGTTGCCGATCTGATCCATACCATAGAGGACTCGGCGGTGTACAGGCTTGAAGCCGTCGCGCACATCAGGAAGTGCACGCGCTACGATCACTGACATCGAATAATTAATGTAGCTGGTGCGCATCTCTTCTTCGATGTTCACCTTAATAATTCGATCGTTGTTCTGAATGTTTTCTTCCATTATTATTGTTTAAGTTTCTTTGCTGGAATCTGCTTATCTAAATTTCATATTATCTTTAGATAATGTACGGGCGCAAAGATACTCATTTTTGCCGACATGACCAAATTTTTGGACTACTAACCGAAATAAAATGTCCGAAAAACGTATTTTAACGCTGTTTTTAGCGACTTTCGGAGCAATTTCGACCCCCTATCGATGCGAAACGTTACGTGCAACAGAGGAAATTTGACGAAATATTTGGTCATATTAATAATATTATATATATTTGCACCCGTAATAAACCGCTACTAACTTTATCTTATATTAAACACAACAATGGAAGCAGTATTCAGTTACATCCTCGGCCTTGGTGCCGCTGTCATGATGCCGATCCTCTTCACGATCCTTGGCGTCTGTATCCGCATCCCATTTTCTAAGGCGCTCAAGAGCGGCCTCTGCGTAGGCGTCGGCTTCGTGGGCCTCTCAGTCATCACCGGTTTGCTTACCTCCAGCCTCGGCCCTGCATTGAGCAAGGTCGTAGAGATCTATGGCCTCAACCTTGAGGTCTTCGACATGGGTTGGCCAGCAGCTGCATCGGTGGCTTACAACACGCTAGTGGGTTCGTTCATCATCCCTGTCTGCCTCGGTGTCAACCTCGTGTTGCTCCTCCTCGGCTGCACTCGCACCATCAACATCGACCTCTGGAACTACTGGCATTTCGCCTTTATCGGAGCGGTGATCTACTTCATGACAGGTTCCACTGCATGGGGTTTCTTCGGTGCGATCATCTGCTACATCATCACTTTGGTTCTGGCCGATATGACGGCTAAGAAGTTCCAGTCGTTCTACAGTGGCATGGAGGGTATCTCTATCCCTCAGCCATTCTGTCAGGGCTTCACTCCTTTCGCTATCGGCATCGGTAAGTTGCTCGACAAGATCCCTGGCTTCGATAAGCTCTATATCGACGCTGAGGGTATGAAGAAGAAGTTCGGTCTCTTCGGCGAACCTCTCTTCCTCGGTGTGATCATCGGCATCATCATCGGTTGCCTCTCATACGAAGGCTGGAGCGCTCGCGTAGATGGTATTCCTGCCATCCTCGGCCTCGGCATCAAGATGGGTGCTGTGATGGAGCTCATTCCTCGCATCACCGCTCTCTTTATCGAAGGTCTCAAGCCTATCTCTGAGGCTACTCGCGCGCTGATTGCCAAGAAGTTTGGCGACAAGAAGGAGTTCTACATCGGAATGTCTCCAGCGCTCGTTATCGGCCATCCTACTACGCTCGTCGTATCGCTCCTGTTGATCCCTGTGACGCTGGTTCTCGCAGTGGCTCTTCCTGGCAATCAGTTCTTGCCACTCGCCTCATTGGCAGGAATGTTCTATGTCTTTGCGATGATCCTTCCTTATACCAATGGCAACGTCGTCAAGTCATTCATCATCGGCCTGATCATGATGGCTATGGGTCTCTATTTCGTCACGCTGATGGCTCCAGATTTCACCAAAGCCGCACACGACGTATACGTCAACACGCAGGATGCAGCTGTGAAGGTCCCAGACGGCTTCTCTGCTGGCTCGCTAGACTTCGCATCCTCTCCTATCGCCTTCGCCATCTACGCCTGCATGCATTGGCTCAAGTATATCGGTGCTGGTATTCTGGTGCTGATCACTTGCGGAATGGTTTATTGGAATCGTGTAATGATCAATAAAAAATAATATATAATATGAAGAAGATTTTATTTTCTGCTATTGCGGTTGCGGCAGTCACATCTTTGAGCACTACCACAGCCAGCGCTCAGGAGCCTGATCGCGTTGTCGGTCGTCAGCACGTGCGTTTCCAGACAGCTTGCCATCCTGAGGATGTCAAGACTTATGACACAAAGACCTTGCGTGAGCGTTTCGTCATGGAGGAGGTCATGAAGGCTGACTCGGTGATGTTGACTTATTCTCACTATGATCGTTTTATCTTTGGTGGCGCAATGCCAGTCAATGAGACCTTGAAGCTTGAGAACTTCTGGGAGCTCGGCCTCGACGTCGACACTGCTATCAAGGACAAGTACTTCCTCTACAACCGCGAGGTAGGTATCGTCAACTGTGGCCTCGGTGATGGCGTAGTCATCGTCGATGGTAAGGAGTACGCGCTCTCGCCAAAGGAGGCTCTCTACGTTGGTCGTGGTCATGTACGCGACGCTAAGGGCAACTGGAGCGACGTCAACAAGTCCGTAGAGTTCCGCTCTAAGGACGCTAAGAACCCAGCTAAGTTCTACATCAACTCAGCTACCGCTCACACCCACTACAAGACTCAGTGGATCACCCTCGATGGCCGTAAGGGTTCGCTCAAGGCTGCCGTATGGGGTCCTGTAGGAACTACCGAGGAGGCTAACAACCGCACCGTATACAAGCTCATCGTGACCGACGTTCTGGAGGAAGGTCCTTGCCAGCTCCAGCTCGGCCTCACACAGCTCAATCCTGGTGCCGTATGGAACACCATGCCACCTCACACCCACGGTCGTCGTATCGAGGCTTATTACTACTTCAACCTCCCAGAAGATCAGACCATCTCACACGTCATGGGTCAGCCACAGGAGAGCCGCAACGTATGGCTCCACAACGAGCAGGCTATCATGAGCCCTGAGTGGTCAATGCACGCTGCTGCAGGTACTTACTACTACACCTTCATCTGGGGTATGGCTGGTGAGAACCTCTTCTATAACGATAAGGACAATATCCCAGTGATCGACATCCGATAAATTTCCAGTGATCGACATCCAATAAATTTCGAACATCATATAACAAAATCACCGCCTACGAAACAAATCGCGTAGGCGGTGATTTTTGTTATCTGCTATTTTCAAGCTTCGATCAAAGCTTGATAGTGTACATCTGGAAGGTATAAGCAGGAACCTCGATCTGCTGCTTAGCCTTGAGCTTGACAGTCTCAGTCTTAGGCTCTACAGGATGCTGCTCGTAGTTGTTCTCCATCTCTGGAGTACCAGCGAGAGTGGTGAGGGTCACGTTCTTGAAGCTACCGAAGCGTGAGAGGTTGAGATCGACCTTCTTAGCCTCATTGCTATCATTGACGACCTTCACATAGAGCTCCTTCTTGTTGACGTTGAGGACTACTGACTGCTCCTGGAGGTTGGTCTTGTCAGCAATGGTCACACAGTCACCGTAGTAGTACTGACCCGAAGAAGCACCGAACATCATCTGAGTATAATAAGAACAGGTGAGGAAGGTACGCTCGTTATCGAAGTAGATCAAGTCAGGATCCCAAGAGTGATGGTTCTTCTTAGCGAAGAGAGGTGCGTAAGAAGTCATGACAACTACATCACCATTGCGCTCCACGTGGCAAAGATAGAGAGCCTCTGCAAGAGCGTCCTGCAGCTGATTGTTACGGCCACGGTTCTGTGAAGAGTACTCACCGAGGTAAACCTTAGTCTTGCGGTCGCGTGGATAGTTGTCATACTGACGCTTCTCCTGGAAGTAAGTCACTGGCTCATAGTAGTGCTCGTCCATGATTGGCATACCGAGCTCATCAGCCAACTTCCATGCGGTATCATAGTCGCGGTTACCTGGGTGTGAACCAGGACCAGCAGTACCTACGATCACGATCTCAGGATGAGCAGCAGTAACGCGCTCGTAGATATACTTGAAGCGCTCGATGAACTCAGGCGAGATACGCTCCTCATTGCCGATACCGAGATACTTCAGGCCGAATGGCTCTGGGTGGCCAGCATCTGCACGAACCTTACCCCACTTGCTGTCTACAGGACCATTGGCCCACTCAATGAGGTCAAGAGCCTCGTTTACCCACTCGTCCATATCCTCCATAGGTACGACCCACTGGTTCTGAACCTCAGGGAAGTTCCAGCCACCGTTGACACCCTGGCAGCTTACGCCTGAAGGAAGGATAGGAATAGGAGCTGCGCCGAGATCCTCACAGAGCTGGAAGTACTCATGGTAACCGAGCTCCATTGACTGGCCATAACCCCAGGTATTCTTCTGAGCGCGACGTGTCTCCTTAGGACCGACGGTCTCCTTCCAGCGATAGGTATTCCAGAAGCCATCGCCACCACCGTGTACGACGCAACCGCCTGGGAAGCGGATAAACTTAGGATTCAGGTCGGCCAATGCCTGTACGAGATCCTTGCGGAGGCCGTGACCATTGTAAGTATCGGTTGGGATCAAAGAAACCATATCGATGTCGAGGACACCTTCGGTCTCAGAGATGATCTGGAGGTTACCATTGAGGCAATCCTCAGCAGCGGTGAGTTCGAACTCATACTTCTGCCAACCCTGAGTAGCTGCAGCAGTACGGAACTTCTTCTCTGCGATGGTGAAAGGACGTGGCCACTTTGGACCAGGAGCATCAGCCTCAGGAGCCTTCATGCCACCCAATACGACCTTGATATTCTTAGCCTTGCCATCTGGAGTACGGAGGAAGACAGAGAACTGATAGGTAGCACCCTTCTTGGTCACGATACCGTCATGACCGTCGTTCTGGATACCTACACCTGTCTTGCCGTCGAAGTCAGGCATGTTGGTGACGATACGCTCGATGTTGACGCGCATGAAGTGTGGGTTATTGGCATGGATAGCACCATCCATAGCAGCATCGTAGTAGCCAGATGAGTGGCCATCACGAACCAGACGCCAAGCGGTACCAGGACCATAACCGTCCTTGATCGATGGATTATACTCGAACGAACCATTCTGGATGAGCTGAGCATTCAAGCCGCCATCGGCCGACTGGCTGATATCCTCGAAGAAGATACCGATGAGTTCGTCACTGATTTTCAAGCCTCCCTGAGGGGCTTTCATCTTCTGAGCCTGAGCTGGTATGATGGTAGCAGCTGACAGGGCCAGGACAGGAAGTAGGTGTTTCATGAATAAATAAAATTGATATAGTTTAATTACTAAAGATTCGTAATGGAATTAGCAGGTAATGAGTTTTGAAAATAGATCTCCCACTATTTCGAGCGCAAATATAATCATTTTTTCTCAATTACCATCATCTTTTACTCTCAATAATGAAGCAAAAGTTATTTTTTATTCGACTTTTAGCAAATTCTTGACAGAATATTTGGTGTTTTCGCGCTTTTACTCTATCTTCGCAGCGGAAAGTTAGTCGTATTAGTACCAGTTTCTATCAGATATAGAGGGTATATCCCATGATACCGCCATGTTGCATTCAAGTAGCGAAGTCCCCGCTTGTGAAGCTCCTGACTCCTCGAGAGTAAAATGGTGTACGCATTTCTGGGGCAAGAATATTGGCATTTCATCGTTTTCGGTGAGATGCCTTTTTCTTTTTTGTCTTGTCCTGAATTCTCAGTTCTGGCTCAATCAGAGGTATTCCTTTCGGCGGGACAGTAAGACCATACTCTATTTTCTCATGCGTCTTTCGTCTGACTCCAACTGTAAGTTTGACCAACCCGAGATTCTCAAGTCTATAAGTCATAATAATCATCTTTTCCAGATTCTTCTGACTCTTATCATCCGCCTTTGTCAAAGATTCACCATATTTCTTAGCCTCCATCAAAATGGTGTCAAGCTGTAAAAAAGCTTTCGTCGATTTATAGCTTCTTGCCGTATGTGCACTAGCTTCGCTTAATGAACGATGGACAACCTTGATGGGTTCCTTGAGATCTTTATTTACAATAGCTTCCTGTGGATGGCTTGTCCTCCACTGAGCCAAGAAATTATAAATAATCTCTCGTCTCATCTCTTTCTCTTCCGGAGAATTACCCATCGGGATACCCTCGGCATCCCTTTCTATTTTTGGCTCCTGCTTGTCTGGATTTTCAAATCCTTCAAGGCTACTGCAATCCGCCACAACAGACACATGATCTTCTATCTCAAAGTCATAATCAATATGCCATTCTATATCGATGAGCTCGTAAATCAGTTGCTCGTTATTCGATTCCATACTTATTATCTTAATTTTCTCAGAAATATCAACCTTCCTTCTGTATGACAAAGACCCTTCTATTATTTATTTCCCAATGCAATCCACCGGAAAGCATTGACATAAAGCAGATTCTGCGTGGCATCAGAGAACATCTCGTCACCGTGACCACAGTTGAGATAGATCATACGGTATTTCTTATTCGTCCACACTACGGGGAAGTCACCCCATCGCACAATATCCTTGATACCCAGCGGGTAGTTCTTCGGCGAGATCGAGAGAAGCACCTCCACATCCGGATTCTCACGCGGCGAAGGATTCCACTGATACCATTCGCTCGATGGCATAACATAGTGTTCGGGCAAGTTACGCGTCACCGCATGTTCCTGATTATCCGCATCAACCAACACCGGCTGCGGCGGCCAGTTATTGCAGTAGAACACACCACCACCCAGGAAATTGACAAACCACGGCCAACCCGTATTCTGGTCATTATAAGCGGCAGCGTGGAAACCCATCCAGCCTCCACCATTCTCCATATATTTCTCAAAAGCAGCACGCTCAGACCTGTTCTGCGGCGAGTTATTGAGCCATACCTGCAGGTCAAACGACTTCAGCTGCTCATCAGAATACTTTGACAGATCGGTAGTGACCTCATATAGGAACCCCTCACCCCAGCTAAGCTTCCAGAAAAAGTTAAGCGCCTGCTGAGCAAACTGCCGATGCGCCTCCTCCACCTCTTCACTGTGATAGAACAGCACTTTGAAGCGAGGAGCCTGCGCATAGTCAGCACGATAATCCTGTGCATAAGTCACAAAACCAACCAGCGTCATTAGCGCAACCAGGAAAAAACTTTTCATACCAGTAGTATAATGCTTTTGAGTTGTTTACCACTCAGATTTGATAATAATCTGTCAAAAAAGCAGATTTAGAATTACTTTTTTGATTAAAAATTTGGAAGGAGAATAGAAAAGGCCTATCTTTGCACCCGAACATTAAGACGCGGTAATCTTGTTGTTAAATAAACAGGTGTAAGTCCCCACAAAGTCACGCTGATGTGCAATGATCCGTTAGGAGCTCAAAGACCCGCGCAGTTTGGGGCGAGAAGGCATCTCATTTTTTATGAGGTGTTTTTTTTGTGGCCTTAACCTTGGGGGTTCTACAAGGTTCTGGTTTTCTTGCTAGAACGCGGCAAATTTACTCATAATTTCTCTCTTTTCCAAATTATGGTCTGACTATTTTCATGGATTATGTTTCACAACATAAAAACGTCCAGATTGCAAGCAAGGTGTCCATTCTATTTTGCGGGAATGGACGTCCTGCATGCAGTTTGTCCATTCTTGTTTGTTGGAATGGACGCCTTGCTTGCAGGATGTACGTTCTTAATTGTAGGAATGGATATCTTGCATGCAAGACGGACGTTCTTTGTGTCAAAAAAGGACGCCATGCATGCACGGCGTCCGGTATTATTTTCTGAGATCGTTCTTTCGGCCTGTGCTGAGGAGAATCCGCATAGGATGGCTTTATTCAATCCCCAATTTGGGTTAATAAATAAGTATCTTTTAGGAATAGTAAATCCAAAAAACGGAGAACAGATAGTCCGAGAGGATCGTCTGTTTTGTTTTATATTTATGATTTATAACATGACATTTATAAATAGTAATTCATTTATTTGGCGATACGGGGAAATGTGCGTATCTTTGTGGCGTAAAAAATATAAATACACAAAACTATATTGATATGAAAAAGATTATTTTTGCTATATCTTTTGCAACAAGTTTTATAGGGGGATATGCACAGGATATTATTCTTGAAGTCTCAGGCAATAGAACAGAAGCAAAGGTTCTTACTATAGATGACGATAAGATTCATTATAAGAAATATAGTAATCCAGATGGACCAACATATACTAAAGCAATTGAAAAGATTGCGAGTATTACTTATCAAAATGGAGATGTTGATGTATTCTCTGAGCACACTGTCAATGATAAGAGCAAAGAGCAAGTAGAGAAGACTAAAATAGTTCTACCGAATCCCTGGGGTGATACTTCTTTGCCTGAATTGGATTATGATAATTATGAAGGATTTCTCTTGGAAAAAGGTAATGTGGTATATATTCCAGATCCTTATGAAACTTATGAAGTGGAAGCGGTAAACTATCTAAGGGAAAAAATAGCGGAAAATGGTTTTTGGAAACTAGCAGCAAGACCCGAACAAGCACATTTTTTTATAGTTTATGAAGTTGATACTTCTTGGTTTGATCATATAAAAAAAGAATTTTTTCGTCGTCGTGAACCATTTTCAAAAAAAGATATTAAATATTCTGCAGACATGATAGAGTCAACTCCTCTAGCAGATTTCTTTCATAAATATGGACGGTTTATGACAAATGAAAATTCTTCTAAAAATTTAGAAATAGCTCAAGATCTTTATAAGAATATACTAGAAATTCAAGCGAAGATTGATAAAAGAAAGAAGAATAATGGTTGGTATTCTTATTTTGTGAAGAAATAAGGAAGTTGTTTTAAAGGATATACTAGACATTAAATTTTTAGGTACAAAAAATCGACTCTTCTTCAATTAAGTTGAAACTGGAAGATCCAAAAAATCTAGGGACAGACACGAAGATTTTTATCGAAATGATAAAACATCGGTGTCTGTCCCCTATACGTTACAAATTCTACCCCAGTATCTTCACAGCAATTGCCATCATCTCGGCAAAGAGAGCGAGACCCAGAGGACATCTGGCAGATCCCATCCCTCATAGACCTGTGTGTGTTTCTCTACATATTTGTTGCGGAACGTCTCCGCAGTAGGATTCGACTGGCTACCCAACGGGGCATAAACCCGCACCATCTCATCATATTCCTGCTCGGTAACCCTTGCGATGGTGTAGTAGTCATCATTCCTATTAGGATAGCCATGAACAGCAAAGTAGCATGGATTACGCTCGTCAATCGCCTTGGCCACACCATATCTGATGCTATTTGAGAACATCGTGTAAGACACCGTCACCGGCCTCTTTACTACCCCTGCAAAGCTGATCACCCCCTCACGGTTCTCAATCTGCTGCTTTTCTATCGTTTTCCAGCATGATTCAGTTAGCAGGATATTCTCCACATCCAAAGCCCTGGCGAATAATGGAATGAGCACTTTATGCCCAATAACTGCATATTCAAGGCCATATAATTGGACAATAAAACGCAGGTCAGGATGGCTCTTGGCAAAATCGATGAATGCATACACCTCATTCGCCACCACCTCCACATCCTTGGAGATGTAGAGGTGGTAGTTTGACAGTTCATCGGCACCAGCAGCTTCCTTGTCATTCGTTGCCAATACCAGACGTTCATTTGACTTGCAGATATAATCTCTATCTTCGGGTGCAAGTCGATTAGCGTAATCCATCTTAACTATTTGATGTTAAGGTACAAGTGGCTCACCCATCTCTGAAGCCTCAGCGTCATTAGCATCGAGCTTGAAGAGCATGAAGTTCTTGTTGTCGGTGGTGCAAGGAGACCAGGCGCCATCGCCTTCGCCGTTAGGATTGCTGTACTTTGCGAAGTTGGTCCATGCGGTGAGCATACGCTCTGAGAGATCCCAGTCACCCTGGGTCCAAGGACGCCAGCAGTGCTTGAGAGACTTGAAGACGAACCAGAGGTCTGAAGAGTGGAAGGCGCCCTTGAGACGTGCGGTAACCTCAGGATGTGAACCGTCGTCTGGCAAAGGACGAGCGAACTCGTAGGCCCATGCAGGAGCCGAACCCTTCTCGTTGCGGACGTTGCAGAAGTCGGCAATACCCTTGCTCATGTTGCCCATGTCGTTGAGCGTGTAACCCATCATGTATGGGACGTCAGCGATAGAGCCGTCGAGGACAGCTGCATCGAAAGACTCCTTGCTTACATAGCCATCGACCATAGGACGCATGGTGACGACGCCGATCTTGCCGGTAGCCATGTTATAGATGGTATTGAGCGCGTACATGGTCTCGGTGCTTGCGCGACGCATCTTCTCGAGGTCAGTGAGGCCTGCCCAGTCGAGGACGGCCTTGGTCTCTGCCTCGGCTTCGGCCATGGTCATATTGCGGAAGATAGAGTTGCGTGGCTGCTCAGGCTCCTTGACGTTAGGATCTGGGATGGTGATGCCGCCGCCACTCATGATGACAGCCTTCTGGAAGTAGCCACGTGCGAGAGGAGACTCACAGACGGTCTTGACCGAACCTGCACCGGCTGACTGGCCGAAGATGGTCACGTTGTCAGGATCACCACCAAACTGTGCGATGTTCTTGCGGATCCACTTGAGCGCTTCGATCTGATCAAGGATACCGTAGTTGCCCGATACGCCATGAGGACTCTCTGCGTCGAGCAATGGGTGAGTCAGGAAGCCGAAGACACCGAGACGATAGTTGATCGAGACGAGGACAACGTCCTTGGCGCCCCACTCCTGACCATCGAACTCTGGCTCAGAACCCCAGCCTTCGCGATAGCCACCACCGTGGATCCAGAGAGCTACAGGGAGCTTGGCCTCAGGATTGCCTGGAGCCTTGGTCCAGACGTTGAGGTAGAGACAGTCCTCGCTCTGAGGAGCCTCGTCGCCATAACCCCACTCGGTAGCATAGCCGCCAGGGTAATGTACTGACTGATAGCCTGGATGGCCGAATTTATCTGCAATCTTGACACCCTGCCAAGCTACGATTGGCTGTGGTTCCTTCCAGCGGAGATCGCCGATAGGAGGTGCTGCGTATGGGATGCCACGATAGACGTAGACGTCCTGATGATCGTCGGCGATGACGCCCTGTACCTGACCACCTTCGATGGTCAAGATAGGGTTTGGAATCTCCTTAGGTGCATTCTGGCATGCTACCAGGGCAAGGAGAGGGAGGAGTGATAAATATTTTTTCATAATTGTGGTATTGTAAATGGTAATGTTGATTTAGAGTACCTTGAGATCCAGCTCCTGCAGATCCTTCTCCAACGAAGAGCTGCCGTAGAGGATCTTATAGCTGCCAGCGCGAGTAGAGAGCTCATCGATAGCCTCATCGTAGTACTGGAATGACTCGCCGGTGAGGGTTACCACAGCGTTCTGGGTCTCACCTGGCTTGAGGTTGAGCTTGGTGAAGCCCTTGAGCTCCTTGAGAGGTGCGGTAGGGTTATCGAGCGACTTGATGTAGACCTGTACAATCTCCTCGCCTGCCACCTTACCGGTGTTCTTGACAGGAACGGTGAGGGTGACCTGGCCGTCCTTCTTCATGGTCTTGGCTGAGAGCTGACCCTTGCCGTAGCCGAAGGTGGTGTACGAGAGGCCGTAACCGAAAGCGTAGAGAGGCTTACCCTGGAAGTAACGGTAGGTACGGTTCTCCATGCTGTAGTCGAGGAAGTCAGGAAGATCGTTGTTCGACTCATAGAAGGTCACAGGGAGCTTGCCCGATGGGTTGTAGTCGCCGAAGAGCACCTCGGCCAACGCCTGAGAGCCACCCTGACCAGGATACCAGGCCTGGAGGAGTGCATCGAACTCACCCTTGACGCTACCGAATGCAATGCAAGAGCCTGAGCAGTTGACCATTACGACTGGCTTACCTGTAGCGTGCATAGCCTTGAGGAGGCGCTGCTGAACCATTGGAAGCTCGATGTCGGCCTTATCGCCACCCTCGCCTTCCATCTGTGCAGAGATACCACCGATGACGATGATCACGTCAGCATCCTTGACCTGCGCAACAACGTCAGAGAAGTCATTGAGCTTGCGCTGGCAGATATCGGCATTGAGCATAGCGAATGGGCCATTGCCACGGCTGTAGACGATCTCCACGTCGTAGGTCTTACCATTCTCAACGTCGAAGGTCTTGTACTCAGGAGCGCGACGGAAACCGAAGCGACGGCTCTGGCCCTGCTTCTGCTCCTCTACTACCTGACCGTTGACCTTGAGTACGTAACCGTTGTCTGAACCTACGGTGTAGCTCATCTTGCCGGTGAAATCGGCAGTGAACTGACCAGAGACGCGAACAGCGATAGAATCAGAGTTGACGCCCTCAGCGAAGCCCCATGCACCGAAAGTACTGAAGTTGAGACGCTCGGTCATATACTGAGTCTTGACAGGAGCACCTGCCAGCTGCTTGTTCTCGAAGAACTCGACCTTCACACCCTGGCCACCGTTCATCTTAGGCAGGTAATAGAAGGTGTTGTACTCATCCTGGAGGTCACAAGCCTTGTTGTAGATGATGTTAGCGCCTGGGAGGTAATCGCGGATACCCTGCACGAGCGAGCGCTCATGGTTCTTGGTAGGAGTTCCGCCGTAGTTACCGTTGAGGAGTGCTACGTCATCGGCATTAGGACCGACGACGGCGATGTTCTTGAGCGTCTTCTTCAGAGGGAGGATACCGTTGTTGTCGAGCAATACCATTGACTCACGAGCGGCCTGGATAGCCAGCTGGTGGTTGCTCTCGCTGCTGATCACGTCCTCACCGAGGTTGGCCCAAGGGAGCATCTCAGCAGGATCGAACATACCGAGCTCGAAGCGACCTTTGAGAGTCTTGCGGAGGTGACCGTCGAGGTCTTCGGTCTTGATAAGGCCACGCTGGAGGGCTTCGGTGAGCACCATGAATACCTTACCACACTCGAGGTCGGTACCGTTGAGCACTGCATCGACCGAAGCTGAGAGTGGATCAGGATGGGTCTCGTGCTGGCCCTTGTTATAGAAGTTGTTGATAGCGTCACAGTCGGTCAGGACGATGGCATCGTAACCCCACTTCTCGCGGAGGATCTTGATGAGGAGACGGTCGCTCATACAGCAAGGCTTGCCTTCGTAGCGGTTGTAGGCGCACATCACCTCACGGACGTTGCCTTTCTGCACCAGCGCCTTGAGGGCAGGCAGATAGGTCTCCCAGAGGTCGCGCATCGAGACGACAGCGTTGTAAGTGTGGCGCAATGGCTCAGGACCGCTGTGCACGGCGTAGTGCTTGGCACAGGCGTGGGTCTTGAAGTATCGGTCATCATCGCCCTGCATACCTTTGACGGTCTCAACGCCGAGGACAGCCGAGAGGAATGGATCCTCACCGCAGGTCTCCTGGCCACGACCCCAGCGTGGGTCACGGAAGATGTTGACGTTAGGACACCAGAAGGTCAGCTCAGGATTGCCAGGGTAATAGGTCACACCCATCGGCACATTGTAGAGCGATGCATCGTTGTGGTCGGTACGGTTCCAGTTGGCACGAGCCTCGTCGCTGACGGTGGCAAACACGTCGTACATCTGCTGCGGATTGAAGGCCGAAGCCATGCCGATAGGCTGAGGATAAACGGTGTAGCCGCCCTGGCGGACACCATGGCAGGCCTCGCTCCACCAGTTGTAGCTTGGGATGCCGAGACGATCGACGGAGATGGATTTGTTCATCATCAGGCCTACCTTCTCCTCCGGTGTCAGGAGCGAGAGCAGGTTCTCTACTCGCTGCTCGATAGGGAGCGAAGGATCCTGATAAGGGTACTGCCAGTTCTCAGCGTGAGCGCTACCGGCAGCACATGCTGCAAAGAGAAGCAGCATCATGGTTTTGTTCAGTTTCTTCATTTTTAGTATTAATAGGTAATGTAATGTTTTGTGCTATAAGAAATTTGGGGCAAAGTTAGGAAAAAACAATCAATAAACCAAATTTTCGAGCAAAATAATAAAATTATCACCACCCTCTCTGCAAATATTGCCATAGAGGGTGGTGATAATCAGTATTATGATATTTTTCTATCAGCTCAAATTAGAGGAAGAGAGTAGCGCGAGCCTGCTCTACCTGAGCCTTGATCTGATCAAGCTGGCCACGGAGCTCGTCAACGGTGATAGCGTTGAGCACCTCAAGTGGGAGGAGTACGTTGTAGAGCTTACGGAGCTCGAGGTTGTAGTCAGAGAGGTCCTCATAGAGGTCAACGAGGATGCTGACACGGTAGGTGATGTCCTCAGCGTCCTTATCGGTGAAGGTAGCAAGGAACATATCCTCGTTCTTGGTGAGGATGTAGAGCTGCTCGATGATACCTACAGCTGCAGCCTCCCAGAAGTAGTTAGCACGACCGTTCTCCTCCTCGATAGCGTAGATCTTCTGCATATCCTCAGCAGAGTTGAAGCCATTCTCATAGAGGTAGCTGACAGCTGGATCGTTAACCTCAGCGGTGAGCTTAGAAACAGGCTCAGAATATACGTCTGGCATCTCATAGAGGTCAGCGATGGTCTTGTCCATATCCATCATAACCATAGCACGATACTTGAGCGAGAGGCTCTCGAGCTTGTCCATGATGTCTGCTGGGTTGATGAGATAATCTGGCTTAACCTTCTTCTGATCCTCAGAGAGGGTAACGGTCTTCTGCTCAGCGTTGACCTGGATAGGGCTCTTGCCGAGACGAAGCCATGCAGCGGTGAGGCTATCGAGCTGTACTGACATGCCAGCCTTGATCTGCTGCTCCTCGAAGCTCTCAGGGATCTCCTTAGCTACGCGGGTGGTAGCTGCTGGCTCCTCTGCTGGGGTCTGTGGTTTGTTACCGGTACAAGCAGCAAGCAAAGCTGCAGTAGCGAATACAAATGCAATCTTCTTCATTTTGATTTGTTTGTTAATGATTAATTATTATTGTTGTTAAAATTATATATTCTTTCGATGGCTCTGCACTATCCGGAGACTTCGTCCCCGGTTACTCAGATAGAGCCTTCCAGGCTCACCCACACTAAAGGTTATAGCCCCCTCTCGATCTTATGACTTGCGACGAACTACCTTATTATATATATTAGTACAGAGCAATACTGCCACGACGAGCGCCATCAGGGCCTGGACGAGGAGATTGAACCACAAGGTAGGAATCTCTCGTGTGCCGATGAGCTTGACAGGACTGTAAAACGGTGCACCACCATTGCGGCTACGCGGAGTGAGGTAGATATATGCCGTACGTGGCACCAGATGTCCGTCGACTACCTCGATGGCTCTCTTGACACCGATGTTGCGTACCACCTCCTCAAGCTTGGTATTCTGATAGTCGGCCTTAAGCTGTAGGAAAGCTTCCCGGCCACCGATGGCGTCACGTCGCATACGGAGCTGACGGTCGGCCTCCAGGGTGATCTCATTGCCGATACGGGTCAGGAGCGAATCGCAGGCATGCAGGTACTGCTTAAGCGAAGCATAGTCGCTCACGGCTCCCTGATAAGGCTCTACCCCATCGACAAGCTCTGCCAGATATGGCAGTTCGTTGGTCAGGACACGCTCATGCACCGGATTGACCTCCTTGCCTTTGACGATCTCATCCTGCCAGGTCTCGAGCTGCGACTGCATCTCATAGAGGAATGACACGCGGTAGAACTCATTCTCGTACTTCTGACGATCGAGCGCAAAGAATGGCTTCTCGTAGGCGTTGTCGGTATAAGTAGTCACAGCCATGGCCTCGAAGGCCCAGCGTGAAGGGAAGACGTTGCCGATGGCAGGGACGTTGCCCGTGGTGCTGTCGCTCGAGAGGTCGTTGAAGTCGATGACCAGGCCACAGAGCAGGATCTGAGGGATGAGCAGCAGCGGGATGGTGATATAGATCGACACGACGGAGCTGAGCGTCTGCGAGAGCCACAAGCCGGTGAGCGAAGCCAGGAAAGAGGCGGCGAACAGAATCAGCCACCACACGGAGAAAAGATCGTGGAAGCCAATGACGGACTGTCCTACCAGCGTGAAGAGCAGCGTCTGGATGAGCGACATGATGGCCATGAAACTCATCTTGGAGAACATGTAGCTGCCGTACGACAGATGCAGGAACTTCTCACGCTGCAGCAATGCACGATCCTTGATGATCTCCTCGGCCGCACCGATCATACCCATGAAGATAGAGGCGATGACGGCCATGAAGAGGAACGTAACGAAGTTTTTGTTCTCCATCACCGTATAGCCTGTCTCCGGAGCATAGCGTGTGAGCATGCCGCAGATGAAGGCCAGCAATGGCGAGACAAGCAGCGCAATGGCCAGATACTGCTTGTTGGTGACCTTGGTAGCAAAGATACGCTTCAGCTGGATGAAGTACTGACCAAGGAGGCCAGGCTGCTTCTGCTGCGTCTTAGGGACATCGCAGAGACGCACCTCATGCTGCTCCGGACGATTCTTCAGATAGAGCTCATGCCACTCCTTAGGGCTGACCTTGCGGCGGTCAGTGAGGACGCCTCGCTCATCAAGCGACTTCTCGTCGATGATATTGAGTACGATCTCCGGATTGACGTTACCGCAGACAGGACACATCGAGGTGTCAGGATCGGCATAGTTGGCCTGACCCTTGAAGTAGGTCACCGCCTCGATAGGATTGCCATCGAAGACCGGATAGCCACCCTTGTCGAGGAGCCAGAGACGGTCGAACATCTTATAGACAGCGCTCGATGGCTGGTGGATGTTGACGACGATGAGACGCCCCTTGAGCGTCTGCTCCTTGAGGAGGAGGATGACCTTCTCAGTATCGGTCGACGAAAGGCCTGAGGTAGGCTCGTCGAGGAAGAGGACGGCCGGCTCACGGATCAGCTCGAGGGCGATATTGAGACGCTTGCGCTGGCCACCCGAGATGTACTTGTTGATGGCCGAACCAACCTTGAGGTCCTTGGCTGGAAGCAGGTCGAGCTGCGAGAGGGTCTGCAGGACGCGGCTGTCGATCTCCTTGGCCGACATGCCAGCGAAACAGAGCTGCGCAGTATAATAGAGGTTCTGATAGACGGTGAGCTCCTCGATGAGCAGATCGTCCTGTGGCACGTAGCCGATGAGCGACTTGACTGCAGGCTCCTGGATGTCGTGACCATTGATAGTGAGTCGGCCTTGCTGCGGACGGAGCGAACCGTTGAGCAACGAGAGCAACGTGGTCTTGCCTGTACCCGAACCACCCATGATGGCCAGCAGCGTGCCGCTGTGCAGGGTGAATGAGAGGTTGTGCATGCCGTTGTCGGAATTCGGGAAGCGAAAGTTGACATCGCGAGCACAGAACTCCACGCTCGATGAGGCATGGATGGCCGAGAAGTCATCGCTGGCCAGGACGTCATAGACACGACGCACCATCGAATAATAGACCGGCTTGGAGTGACGGAACTTCAGCACGCCGCTCTGCTGCCACGCCTGGAAGATACCACGGACGACAGGGACGTCATTGAGCCTGACCTTGCCCTGACCGAAATAGGTAAAGAGCATGAGGTTGAGCTTCGGCAGCCAGAGGGTGCGGATGATGCCGGACAGGCCCTCAAAATGCTGGTTGATGACGTGGAAATTCTCCTTGCCTGTGACGTAATGCTCGAAGTCATGATACATCTCTTTATCGACCTCAAAGTGATGCGCCACGAGAACGAAAGTCGGCTTCAGCGAGTCGAAACTCTCGGGGGTATTGTAGCAGAACTCCATCAGTCGGAGCAACATCAGCGACTGCTCGCTGCGCTCCAGCTGGTTCTCCATATTGTGGCAGATTCCTTCGATGATGCTACCAAGATCCACGTCCTCACTCTCGTCATAGAGCGAGCGCAGATCGTTGTAGAGATCGATGTACTGCTTGAAGTTACGGATGCCGAAATGACGGCTCAGATAGGACGCAAGAACCTGACGCGAAGAGGACACATCAAGCCCACTCTTTGAGCCAAAGAGCGCAAACAGATTCGTCAGGCCTGATAGTACAACGTCGGTCAGCATAATATAATTCTTGTGCGCAAATATAATCATTTTTGCTCAAAGGGACATAATAAAGAGCAAAAAATCTATTATTTTAGTCGTTTTTTTCTTCATTATCGACACAAATCACACGTATATCGACCCTAAAATTTACAGAAATCATAGTTTTTAGGGAAAGAATTTGGACGTTCGGACAAAAATGATTATATTTGCGCTCATAATATAATTATAGAACCAATGGCAGAAACACAACAGAACCTGGATGAGCAGATGGCGCAGGCGCAGGCCATCGCTGACTATGGCGACGACAAGATACAACACCTCGAATGGACCGAGCACATACGCCGCCGACCGGGTATGTATATCGGCAAACAAGGCGACGGATCGCATGCAGATGACGGCATCTACATCCTGCTCAAGGAGGTCATCGACAACTCGATTGATGAATATGCAATGGGCTTCGGCAAGCGCATAGAAGTGAAGCTGACCGAGGACGGTCACTGCTCGGTGCGAGACTATGGCCGAGGCATCCCACTGGGTAAGCTCGACGCCTGTGTGAGTGAGATCAACACGGGTGGCAAGTACGACACGTCGGTCTTCAAGAAGAGCGTCGGCCTGAACGGTGTAGGTCTCAAGGCGGTCAATGCACTGTCTACACATTTCTTTGTCCGTGCTTGTCGTAACGGCGAGATGAAGGAGATCACCTACTCTGCTGCCAAAAAGCTCACCGAGTCAGAGATTCTGCCTACCGACGAGCAGAACGGCACCTATGTGGAGTTTGTGCCGGATCCGACGATCTTTGAGAACTACAAGTTCCGCATGGAGTTCGTCGAGACGTTGCTCAACAACTACAGCTACCTCAACATCGGCCTCACGCTGGTGCTCAACGGCAAGCGCTTCGTGAGCAAGAACGGCCTCGCTGACCTGCTCAATGCACGTATGGAGGCGCAACCACTCTACGAACCGATCCATCTGCTGGGACAGGACATCGAGGTGGTGATCACGCATGGCAACTCGTACGGTGAACAGTACTACTCGTTTGTCAACGGTCAGTACACCAGCCTCGGCGGTACGCATCTGGCAGCCTTCAAGGAGGCGTCGGCACGCGTCATCAAGGAGTTCTATGCACAAAAGAATTTCGAGTACAGCGACATCCGCAACGGCATGGTGGCAGCCATCGCCATCAAGGTGCAGGAGCCAGTATTCGAGGCGCAGACGAAGACGAAGCTAGGATCGACACGTATGAGTCCAAGTCCGGACGATGTGACGATACAGAAGTTCGTAGGCGACTTCCTCAAACGTGAGCTGGACAACTACCTGCACCGTGAGGCTGAGACAGCCGAGATCATGATGCAGAAGATCATGTCGAGCGAGAAGGAGCGCAAGGAGCTGGCAGGTCTCTCGAAGCAGGCTAAGGAGCGTGCCAAGAAGGTCAATCTGCACAACCGCAAGCTACGCGACTGCCATGTGCACTTCAACGATGTGCGTGGAAATAAGCAGGACGACTCTTGCATCTTCATCACGGAGGGTGACTCAGCTTCTGGTTCGATTACCAAGAGCCGTAACGTGGAGACACAGGCGGTGTTCTCATTGCGTGGTAAGCCGCTCAACTGCTACGGCATGACCAAGAAGGTGTGCTACGAGAATGAGGAGTT
>JAZUDJ010000061.1:0-29339 GCA_045639585.1 Bacteroidales bacterium | reverse complement strand
TGCTCCAGTAGAGCTTTCTGGCGACAATAAGGGTAAGGTAACTCAGGCATGGGATGCTGATGGTTCAGTTGTAGCTGCTCGCATCGATGGTGTAGATGTCTTCCTTGTAGATAACCAGATGGAGGATAATACTACTAGTGGTATGTACGAGATCGTTCAGGAAAATCATCCTGAGGAGCACTTCCCAACTCCTGCAGCACTCCTTCTCGTAGGCCAGAAGGTACCAGTTAAGGTTATTGAGACCGCAGATTGCTTCAGCTCAGATTTCGATAAGTATTATGTATACTTCATCGATCCATTGAAGAAGAATGACTTTGAGAGTGTTATTCCTCTTGAGGATATCCATCATGCAGGTGATGCTGGTAAGGTTAACTCATTTACCACTTCATATTCTCTCAAGGAGCGCTATGGTGATAAGACTACAATCTATCCTTTGGGTATCACCAAGACTATGGAGAATCCTGAAAAGACTTCTTCTGCAAAGAAGGTTTACTTCACCGAAGATGAGGTTAAGCTCAACAATCAGCTTATCGCTTGGTATGGTATCGTAAATCTCGGTCTTGCTGAGCATAAGGACTGGAAGATGGAGGATCCAAACAACGATGGTAAGATCATCAAGTTGGGTGATTTCCATGAGGAGGGTTCTGACGCTTTGATCACTGATCTTGAGCTCCTTGATGCAGACAAGAAGGTGACTAGCGATCCATCAAAGGTTGCATACGTTAAGTATATGAACACCTATGGTGATCCTATCACCAAGCCTCTCGTAATCTACATTCCATTTACCTTCGATACCAAGTGGAATCGTAACGTAGGTGGTGAGATCAAGGTTGTTATTTCTCCAAACTTGGATGAGGAGGATTAATCTGACTTAGAATCTATATAATAAGGAAAGGCATCTTTTTAAGGTGCCTTTCTTTATACTTACAAATCAAATAAAAAACTATGAAACTGAGAAATTGGTTCTTTTTGTTCGCTTCAATAACGCTTGTTGCCCTGAGCTCATGTACCTCAAAGCCTTCGAAAGTTGAAAGATTCTCCATCTATAAGGCCGAGGACACCACACTGGTGCAGAACATGGTTACAGCTTATCTTGAACAGTTGAAGGCCAAGGAGTATGATCATGCCCTTGATATGCTCTCTGAGGTGAAGAGGGACTCTGTTGTTTCGGTCTCACCATTGTCAGAAGAGTCTCGCAAGCGCATGCTCGGACAGTTCGAAATGTTCCCTGTCCTCAATTACAAGCTGGTCTCTGAGGACTGGTCGGATCCTACTCATATCATCTATACCTATGATGTAGAGTTCTTTGAGAAAGAGCCGGGAAGCGATCTGCCGAACACAGTGAAGCTGGTGCTCAATCCTTTCAGAAAAGATGGTTACTGGTATCTGACCAACAATAGCGGTAGATAATCATCACTCGAACAGCATGAAATACCGTTTATTCCTCACTCTATTCATCGGTCTTCTGTCCGTCAGTTCTTTCTCCGAACCTAAGTTGAAGATATTGAAGGAATATTTCTATTTAGGTACGGTTAAAGAAACAGAGCGAGACATCAGGAAAACAGTAAGCTATACGAACGTCGGAGATTCTCCTCTGTATATTGATGAGATCAAAACGAATTGTCCTTGCATTAAGGGAGAATTTAGCACAGAAGCGTTACTGCCCGGTGACACGACTGTCTTCACCTTGATCTTTAACCCTCTGCACGTAGGTGATGTCTATCAGGTTGTAACACTCTATTATAATTCTGAGACTGACGAAAGACCGCGTCAGAGCTTTAATGTTCTCGGAGAGGTAATTCAATAAAGACAATAGTCCATCTGTCAAATGCAGATGGACTATATTTGTGTAAGCATATTTATGTCATTTTTGCTCTCATATTTATATTTCTACTGAACAAACCTTATCTATTTTATATTAATTCTTCTCTTTTTAAGGTTTATTATGTCCTTGATTTTGATTTATTGCTGGAGATTTGCTACTTTTGCATGTTAATTGTGCGAAAAATTTAGGGAATGAAAGCGAGTAATTCTATATTTTCACTTTTTATCTTTATTTGTTGCTGCTTGCTTTCTGCTTGCTTTACAGATAAATATGATTTCGACAAAGAATTTTCTCTCGGTATATCTACCACAGAGGATGGATTCTACTTGCCGAAAGAGAGTGATATTGATATACCGATGAGCCAGTTGATAGAGCTTAGCGACAGTAGCGAGCTGACAGTTGATGCAGAGACCGGTAATTATTTGTTCTATAAGAAGAAAGACTCTATGGACACCATTTCGGTGTCTTTGCAGCGAGGAAGCTTGTGTGGTGGCACATTAGATGAATTGGACTTTCCTCTTCATCAGAATTCAGCAGTCGTCCTTACTCCGAACAAGAGAAACCCTGAGTTTGCCTCACTTGCTTTCGAGACGGTGATTATGCCAACTTTTGATCCAGATCAATTGAAAGATGCTATCAGGGAACTATTCTACATGCATGTAAATCTGGATATAGATGTGACTATGAATTTTAACCATATTGAGGGATTCTCATATATTAATGAACTTGTATATGAGGTACCATTCTTCTTTGTGGTAGCAGATGAATCAGAGTTGATCGAAAAGAACGTTAGGGCAGAAGGTCTTCATAATCATAAGATTCATATCGTGGGAGTAGATTTCTCACGCACCAGTGCTTATGAGGGTGATAAAATCGGAATCAATCCTACCACTCATAAGCTAGAGATGAGAGGTGGCGTTCGTGTCAAAGGATCAGTCAAAACTGTGAATGTTGCGAATTTTGAAGCAGCCACGGATGCTCAGATTAACTATCGTGTCATGGTGGGTACCCTCGGTACGTTGGGAGTGACGGGCCGCTTTGATCAGCGAGAACGAGTTTCCATAGATCCATTGGAGTTTGATGATCTGCCAGACTTCATAAAGGACGAAGAAGTTTCGTTGGATATCGAAAATCCTCTCATACGCCTCTCTTTGTGGAATCAGATGCCTGCAGACATATCGCTCAATGCTGTCCTGACTGGAATGCGTGATGAGAAAGCAATTTCAACTTTGTCTATAGGAGCAGACTATGGTACGGAGGATATTGTGTTTCACGGTCCGGAATTTGGCACTGGAGAAGCTGTGCAGACCAATATCTGGGTTTCGAGAGTCCCAGTGGAGCAGCTGCCTGATTCAGTTGACAAGAATGTGACTGTTCCTGAGGTGATGAATATCGTGCGTCACATGCCGGATGCAATTTATATTGATGCTTACGCCCGCACGGATTCAACAAAAGTTTTTACTCTGTCGCTCATGGACGAATATAAGGCCGTACCAAGATATGAGATGTACGTGCCTCTCAAGATGGGTAGGGACATGAAGATTGTCTATAATAAAGACTTTGAGAATCTGAATAAGTCTCTTAAGCATATTGACCTGAATGAGATCGTCATCACGGCACAGGCGGAAAATCACTTGCCTTTGGACTTGAGCATGAAGATGGAGGCGTACGACTGTGATGGACAGGAAATCTCTGGTCTGACCTATGACTTGCCTGATACGGAGAACCCGATTCCAGGACAGAAGAGATTCGCTATGCCTGCTGATGCTATCAGCAATATTACCATCGGTATTAGGAATGCGGGTCGTGAAAACGCTCTGCAGCAGCTCGACCATCTGCGCTTGAAGCTTTATGCTACGTCAAGTGCTGCGCTTGAAGGGCAGTATCTGAACCGTAATCAGAATTTGCAGCTCCGTAATATTAAAGTGATGCTGAAATAAGATCAATGAGAAGAATACTTTACACATTATTTATAATAATAGGAAGTCTGGAGGTTACGCTGATGGCACAGGTGCCCCGTACGGCCTATCATCAGGAAGGCTATGTCTTCGGACATGAGCTGAATCCGGCTTTTCAGCCAGAAAAGAGCTATTATTCCCTTCCTGTGCTGGGTAATATGTCGCTTTCGGTGCAATCCTCTATGGGGTTAGGAGATCTGATCTATGATCGCAAGGATGGTGGCTTGACTACCTTTATGGCACATGAGTCGGTCTCTAAGTCTGCGCTGATGGACAAAGTGGGTTCGGCCTTCAAGAACTATATGGAAGGGAACCTGGCTCTGATCAGTCTGGGTCGCCGTGTCGATGCAAGCCGTTATCAGACCCTAGCGGTGAGTCTGCGCGGCAGATCTGCTCTCCGTGTGGATAAGAGCCTGTTCGATCTGCTGAAAGACGTAGAAAACAAGCACTATTGGCTCAAGGATACTCGCTTGGACGGTTCTGTCTATGCGGAAATTTCTGCAGGAGAGAGCCGAAAACTGAATGATCGCTGGACGGTAGGAGCAAAAGCAAAGCTGTTGGTAGGACTGAAACACGTAGATTTTGAGGTCGATAAGATACATATAAAGCTGGATCAGCGCGAATGGACAGCAGATGGAAAAGTCACTATGTATGCTTCTGGCTTCAACTATAAGACAGAGGTGAAAGAATACCGAGAGGAGGGTCGTGGACAGTATGAGACTGTTACGGGACTGAGCAATTCTGGCTTTTCGCCTCGGGGCATTGGTATGGCAGTAGATCTTGGAGCCACTTATCAGCTGGATGAGAACTGGATGTTTTCGGCCGCTGTGCGAGATTTGGGTTTTATGTGCTGGCCTGGTAGTAAGAAAGCCATGAACTATGGTGGAGCTTTTGTCTTTGATGGCATCCATAACGTATGTCTTAAAGACCCAGACGAGGAATACCATACAGCCTATCCGGTGAAGGAATCGCTCAGAAATCAGCTTGACCGCCTGGGTGATGACCTGATGAGCCTGGCTCATCTGGAAGAGGTGCGATCTAATGTTAAGACTCAGATGCTTGGAGCAACACTTCTGACTGGAGCAAGGTACAAGCAGGGGCAGTGGACTGCCGGAGCTCTTGTCTCCACTTATATTATGGGCAATCTCACTTGGGTGGAGGGTCGACTGAGTGCTTCATATTCTCCTATAGAGCATCTGGATATTACTTTGGCTCCTGCATACGCTACTACGGGGTTCTCTTTAGGAGCACAGGCGAGTTATCAGTTTGATAATGGTATTCATCTGCACATAGGAAGCGATGCACTGGTACCTACCTTTAATCGTCAGCTGATGCCAACTACTCTCTGCGGCTCGTTACAGATTGGGATGGCCTTTGCAATCAGATAATCAATACAAACCTTATGAATATGAAAAGATTTTTGCTTTTAGCGTTATTGGCCGTTTCGGTCGTTTGCTCTGCTGTGGCTGAGCGAATCGGGACAATGAATATCAGGGGTGTGGCTTGCCAGTATGATACCTTGATACATCGTCATGTGGGACCGGGAGTAACTTATACCCAGTTCCAGTTTAACGAAATGAAGATCGGAGGGTCAATTCCATATGAGATGCGTATGCACCTGCTTACCATTGATATGACTAACCAATATAATCAATTGTCTCCTTATCTGACAGGCGGCACTTATTATGAGTGTTATAACCAGGTGGATGAGGTAAATCGTCAGAAAAGGCTAGGATTGAAGCCTTTTGCATCAGTCAATGGTATGGGATTTGTACAGGCTCCGCCATTATCTACTGATCCCTATACATATATGGAGTCACTATATAACCTGGTGCATGAAGGTCTTGTTAGATATGAGGGAGATGCAAAGCGTGTACGTTATTATACAGATGCTTCAAATAAAGGAAATGTAGGAACCCTCAAAATGAGTGCTAAAGTGACCTCTTCTAAGGGGGTGTCTGCAAATATCGGTCAAATAAACCATAACAGAGATTTTGCGCGAAAGAACAATAAGCTGGCACTTTTCTGCAATGGCATGGATAAGGCCAAGGATACCAGCCCTAAGGAAGGTGTGGAAGTCTTCTTGCAGGGAGACGAAATTAAAGTGGGAATGAATCGATTGGAGGTGGTTCAGAAAAAAGCAGGATGTGGTGCGCCGATACCGAGTGGTCAGAGTGTCATTACTGGAGTCGGATCCGATATGGAAGCGTTCCTGAATGGTCTGGAAGAGGGAGAAACTGTGACCATTGAGATTGAATATGTTGATGCTGCTGGTAATACAGTCCTTCCTTCAAATACATATTCTGCATTTATTGCTGATTGCGTAAAAAATGGTGTAGCTTGTGGCAATACAATGACCAACTATGCTTGCTCTGCGACTGGTGTATCCAAAGATGGCAATACAGTGTATCTGGCAGATCTGGAGATCAGTAGTTATTCAAATGCTCCGTTGCGATGTCTTGAAGACTTCCTTATAGAGATTGGAGCATGGAATGCTTGTTATAACGATGGTGGTCCTTCTGCAGAGATGACCATTGATGGGAAGTTTGTAACTAATAGTTCTGTTGGATTTGGCTTTAATGGTCGTTACATTCCAAATGGAATAATGGTCTATTCCGTGGCTCCTGATGATCGCGAGATCGTAAGTGTGGAATGTGCAGATCCTTCTCCGAAGAAACTAAATATCGGAGACTCCTTTACGCTGAGCCTTTATGGTTATAACCAGTATGGTGAGATGATTGATGAGCAGGCAGTTCGGAATACTAAGGTAGAGATTAGCTGTCCTAAAGAACTTGGAACAATCTCTTCCGATGGCAAATTTACAGCAAATCACATTGGTTCCGGGGTAATTACTATCGGGGTGAAGAATCATGGCACACAGGTTAGTATTCCAATTAATGTAGAAAATCATCAGGATTTGATTATTTATCCAAGTAATGTATTTACTGGAGAAAATCGATCGGTACAGTTGTATGCCGAGGTTAGATCTATGACAGAGGTCATAGAAGTAGATCCTGCTTTGATTGAATGGTCTGCTGATGATGAATATGTCGTTTCAAGCTGTAGCAACGGTCTTGTTGTCCCTTATATGGATGGTTATTCTACTATTACAGCTACTTATCAGGGACTTTCAGCAACTGTAGATGTCGAGGTCGAGAATCTCGAAGAAGAGGGTACAGAGTATATAGAGTTTACCGATCAGTTGCCTTCTTCTGGAAATTTGAATCTGCGTCTTCCAAGTGTTCCTCGTAGCATCTATATTGAGACAAAGCCAGTAGGAGATGAGACGATAATACTGACTTATTCCGCAGGAGAAAATGAGATTAGGAAGGTCCTTGAAAACCAGGGTGCAGGTTCAATAAGCAGAGAGACAATTAATCTTGATTACGACGCTGCCGATACCTATCCTGTTACAGTGAATAAAGTGAGACCTGCAACTACAGAAATTGTGCGTTTGATAGCAGTATATACTACAGAACCATATACAGGTATCAGTAATCTGCATGTCGACAAGTCTTCTATCTTCGAGTTCTCCCGCTCTGGAGAGAGTCTTACGCTCATCAATTGCTCTTCTGCTACGGATGTCTTAGTTTCCGTTTATTCCTTGAGCGGTGTCAAGCTTGCTGAGAAGCAGTGCTATCTGTCGGCTGCAGGATCTTGCACGTTTGAGGTGAAGATGTCTGAGCCAGTTATCGTACGAGTACAGACGAATAACGGCGTGCAGGTGTATAAACTTGCCGGTGAATAGAATTAAGTGACTACAGGAAATTCTGGAATACCTTCTTATTTGCTTGAAGGTATTCCAGAATTTCTTTTGATCCCTTCCTGTTTGTAAGAAGGGATCGCTGTGATTCGTGCGAGCACTTCCTGCATGCGGGAAGGTACTCTAGTGATTCGTGGGATCCCTTCCTGCATCAAGGCATCCTCTGCACAGTACCGTGTAGAAGATGCCTTGATTGCGAATTCCAACGTTACGTACACAACGTCGAAATATTGAACAAAAAATAGGATCTTTCCTCTTTTGAAGAAAGATCCTAAATCTATATAGGTGTATTCTGGAAAGAATTACTTGCTGATCAAGTTAACACCAGTCATATCAGCTGGCTGAGCAATACCCATGATGCCGAGGATGGTTGGAGCTACGTCGCAGAGCTTACCGTCAGCAACCTTAGCGCCCTCGTTCTTGCTGATGTATACGCATGGAACTGGGTTGAGAGAGTGTGCGGTGTTAGGAGTACCGTCAGCGTTGACAGCGAAGTCGCAGTTGCCGTGGTCAGCGATGATGATTACCTCATAATCAGCCTCCTTAGCAGCCTCGCAAACGTCGTGGCAGCAGATATCGATGGTCTTGACAGCCTTCTCGATAGCCTCGTAGATACCGGTGTGGCCTACCATATCGCCATTAGCGAAGTTACAAGCGATGAAGTCATACTTCTGTGACTTGATAGCATCAACGAGCTTATCCTTAACGATGAGTGCGCTCATCTCAGGCTGAAGATCATAGGTAGCAACCTTTGGAGAAGGAACAAGGATGCGCTCCTCACCATTGTACTCAGCCTCACGGCCACCATTGAAGAAGAAGGTTACGTGTGCATACTTCTCAGTCTCTGCGATGCGGAGCTGGCTCTTACCTGCGTTGCTGACTACCTCACCGAGGGTATTCTCAACGTTCTCCTTAGGGAAGAGGATGTGGAGGCCCTGGAACTTAGCATCGTAAGGAGTCATGGTGCAGTAGTAGAGAGGCATGGTCTTCATGCCCTCAGGTGGCATATCCTCTTGAGTGAGGACAGCGGTGATCTCCTTAGCGCGGTCGTTACGATAGTTGAAGAAGATAACGGTATCGTTAGGCTGGATGGTACCTACAGCCTTGCCGTCCTTTGCCAATACACATGGCTCAACGAACTCATCGGTAACACCTGCATCGTAAGAAGCCTGCATAGCCTCTACTGGGCAAGCATACTGTGAGCCGACACCAGCGGTGAGCTGATCGTAAGCCTTCTTGATACGATCCCAACGCTTGTCACGATCCATAGCGTAGAAACGGCCGGTGATAGAAGCGATCTCGCCACAACCAACCTCCTTGCAGTGATTAGCCACGGTCTCGATGAAGCCCTTACCAGAGCGTGGATCGGTGTCGCGGCCATCCATGAAGCAGTGGAGGAAGGTACGACCCTCAAGTCCATACTCCTTAGCGAGGTCAACGAGCTTGAGGAGGTGAGCGAGTGAAGAGTGAACGCCACCGGTAGAAGTCAAGCCCATGAAGTGGATAGCACCACCCTTCTTAGCATTCTCGAAAGCACCTACGATCTCAGGATTCTGAGCGATGGTACCATTCTCGCAGGCCATGATGATCTTAACGAGGTCCTGATATACGATACGGCCACCGCCGATGTTCGTGTGACCGACCTCAGAGTTACCCATCTGGCCCTCAGGAAGACCTACGTTAAGGCCATCGGTGCGGAGCTGTGAGTGTGGATACTGAGCGAGGAGTGAGTCCCAATAAGGGGTAGGGGTCTGAGCGATGACGTCAGACTTAGAACCATTGCCGCATCCCCAACCGTCGAGGATGAGCAGAAGTGCTTTCTTTGCCATGATTATGATTGATTTTTTATGATTGATACGATGTCGATGGGTACAGTAAAGACCCATTTCGCTGCAAATATATTTATTTAAAATGAGATGTGCAAATTTAGCACAAAAAAATCACCCTCAGCTACGAAGAATAGCAGAGGGTGTAAAGTGTGGTTGCTAACTTATTATCCGATAGCTTTGCCAATCCAGACACACAAAAGTCCGAAAATGAGTGTCAATGCGAAATAGAGCGCAAACATGGCATAATTGCCTGAGCGGAGCAGCGAGAGGCCTTCGTTTGAGAAGGTGCTGAAGGTCGTAAAACCGCCACAAAGACCTGTGGTCAGGAGCAGTCGCGTGTCGGGGCTCCATCCTAATTTGTCGGACAGACTATAGAAAAGACCGATGAGCAGACAGCCGGCCAAATTGGCCACAAAAGTTGGCCACGGGAAGAGCGTCTGGCCCCACCAGCTGAGCGGATTGAGCTTGAGATGCTGGCCGAGCATCGAGATCATATATCGCAGGACAGAGCCGATTCCGCCACCGAGAAAAACAAATAACAATGAGCGCATATTGAGCAGAAAGACGATTGTTTGTAATAAAATACTGATAGGATTTTGTGCAAAGGTAGTACTTTTTAATCGCATAATCAAAAAAAAGAATCGGGAAAGCGCGTTTTTAATGTTAAAAATTGTGTAGTTGGCGAAAAATAAGTATATTTGCACGCATTCTTATACACACAGTCATTCATGAAAGTTCTGAATCCTATTACTGCATTATCAATTGTCGCCTTGTCATTCGTCGGTTGCTCCCAGCCGGAAATGCCGAAAGAGCAGGCTTATGTCTTGCATTATGATCGTCCTGCCGAGTTCTTCGAGGAGTCGTTGCCGTTGGGTAATGGCCAGTTAGGCGCATTGGTCTATGGTGGGGTGGCCGAAGAGGCTATTTCGTTGAATGATATTACGCTGTGGACGGGCGAACCTGACCTGACGCCTTGGACGCCTGATGCCTGGAAGAATTTGGCCGAGGTGCGCAGACTTCTGGATAAAGAGGATTACGCTGCTGCCAACGAGGCGAACAAGAAGCTGCAGGGACATAACTCCGAGATTTATCAGGCTTTAGGTAAATTGCACTTGACCGACCTCTCGGCTACTGAGGATTATACCGACTTTCAGCGTCAGCTTACTTTGAATGAGGCGGTGGCCAAGACTTGCTATACTAATGGCAATGGAGCTCAGCAGCGCGAGTATTTCGTCTCGGCTCCTGATAGCGTTTTTGTGGTTCGTCTGAAGAGCGAGGGCGGTTTGAATTATCGCGTCGCTCTCTCTACGCTTCTGCCACATACTTATGCAGCACAGAATAACACGCTGAGTACCGAAGGTTACGCTGCTTATAGCACCAAGCCAGAGGCAGGCAAGAATGAGTGGTTCCATTATGATGAGAACCGTGGCATTCACTTCCGCACCGAGTTGCGAATTGTGGCTCCAGAAGGCTGTGTGAGCGCGGATTCAGATACAACGCTCGTGGTCAAAGGTTGTCAGGAAGCCATCATTCTCTTGACCAACGTGACCAGTTATAACGGTCCTTACAACGATCCTGTGAAGGCCGGACGTGATTATCGCACTGCGGTAGCCAAGCGTCTCGATAAGGCAGAGAAGATGAGTTTTGCACAGTTGGCAGAGCGTCATCATGCTGATTTTAAGAGCTTCTTCTCGCGTGTGTCTTTGGATCTTGGTACGACTCAAGATAGCATTGCAGCGCTTCCAACAGATCAGCAGCTCTTGGCTTATGCTGATGATAACGCGGCTTTCAATCCTGACCTTGAGGAGCTTTATTTCCAGTATGGTCGATACTTGCTTATCTCATCAAGTCGCACAGAAGGCGTTCCTGCAAACTTGCAAGGCCTCTGGAATGAGACACTCACTCCACCTTGGAGCGGCAACTATACGGTCAATATCAACGTCGAGGAAAACTATTGGCCTGCTGAGACTACGGCGCTTCCTGAGATGCATAATTCGTTCCTGACTTGGGTCAAGAATATGCCAAAGAGCGGAGCAATCACGGCAAAGAACTATTACGGAATAGGGGATAACTCCTCACTCCTCACTCCTCACTCCTCACTGAGCTTTGCCCCTTGGTGCCTCAATCACAACAGCGACATCTGGAACATGACCAATCCGGTCGGCTACCAGAAAGAGAGTCCAGAATGGGCCTGCTGGCCTATCGGAGGTGCTTGGGTCTCGACTCATCTTTGGGAACACTATTCGTTTACGCAGGATAAGCAGTTCCTCCGCGAATATTACCCAGTGATGAAGGGAGCTGTCCGTTTCTTCCAGCAGTGGATGATCGAGAAGAATGGTTATCTCATGACCTCGCCTTCTACGTCGCCAGAGAATCATTATCTCACTGATAAGGGAGTCAACTCTACTACGCTTTATGGTGGCACCGCTGACGTAGCCATGATTCGCGAATTGCTGATCGATACCCGCAAGGCTGCCATGATCCTCAGCGAGGAGTCGATGGTGATGGCTCCAGAGCGTTTGTTCGCAGATTCCTTGATGGATATGATTTGCAAGCTCGAGCCTTACAAAGTTGGCAAGAAAGGCAATCTGCAGGAGTGGTATCATGACTGGGAAGATGCAGATCCTCAGCACCGTCATCAGTCGCATCTCTTCGGTCTTTATCCGGGTCATCATATCAATGACTTCGATACGCCTGACCTGCTGCAGGCCTGTGCCAAGACACTTGAGATCAAGGGTGATCAGACCACTGGTTGGAGTGCTGGTTGGAGAGTAAACCTCCAGGCTCATCTGCGCAATGCAGAGGGTGCTTATCACATTCTGCGCAAGCTCCTCTCGTATGTCTCGCCACAAGATTACCAAGGTCCTGACAAGCATTGGGGAGGTGGCACTTATCCGAATCTCTTTGATGCACATCCACCTTTCCAGATCGATGGCAACTTCGGTGGCACGGCAGGTATTGCCGAGATGCTGGTACAGTCAACGGATGAAGGACGCGTAGATCTTCTACCCGCCTTGCCAGCTGCTTGGATGAAGGGGGGTGAGATCAATGGCATCCGACTCCGTGGCGGCTATGAGCTCTCGATGGCTTGGATCGACGGAAAGATTACTCGCTTGGAAGTCAAGAACCTTTATGCGGGTGATGGCAAGCTGATCTTCCGCACTCCTGACGGTGAGTTTGAGGTGGAGATTGGAGCGAAAGAGAATGTCTCGGTAGAGATTTAAACTCTGTGAGCAAAGAAAAAACTTAATTACACTCAAATAATGAAAAAACTTATCATGACCTGCGCCCTGGCACTCCTCGCCCTGGCCGCACAAGCACAGCAGGACAGCCTGCGCGTCACCATCTTCGGTGACTCTTATTCGACCTTCGAAGGCTGGCTCGAACCAGCTACCAACGAGCCTTGGTATTGGACCGCCGACAGTCCTTATCGCGACAAGAACAATGACGTAACTAAGGTGGAGCAGACCTGGTGGTGGCAAGTTATTGACCAGATGGGTTGGAAGCTGGAGAAGAACAATTCATACAGCGGTTCTACCGTCGGCTATTATGGCTACCAGAACGAGAACTATCAGCCACGCTCATTCAACACCCGCGTCTCTGACCTCGGCGAGCCAGATATCATCCTCTCTTGCTGCATCACCAACGACTCATGGACCGGTGAGACCGTCGGCAAATATAAGTATGCCAACTGGGATGAGAACGATATGTGGTACTTCCGTCCAGCTATGGCTCGTCTCTGCTCGACCATCAAGCAGAACTATCCATTGGCCAAGATCTACTTCATCCTCAATACCGACCTCAAGCCAGAGCATGCTGAGTCGATGCGTGTCATCTGCCGTCACTACGGATTGCCACTCATCGAGCTTCATGACATTGACAAGCAGGATGGTCATCCAAGCCAGAAGGGCATGAAGGCGTTTGCTCAGCAGGTCATTGATTACATCAAAAATGAGGAGTGAGGAATGAGGAGTGAGGAATTATGTGCTTCGTCAATCGTTTCGAGCTCCGTCACTATCAATTCCTCACTCCTCACTCCTAATTCCTCATTATTAAAGAAATTTCCAATTTATTTATAATATGAAACAGACTTCAATTTTATCAGCCGCACTCTTGGCTACCGCTGTCCTCGCATCTTGCGGAGACACCGACGTCAAGCAGCAGGGACAGCAGGTCACCGTCAAGACTCAGTCGGGTGACGCTAAGCTCGTCCGCCTTGAGGTCATGGGAGAGAAGATCATCCGTGTCAGCGCTACCGCCGAAGGTAAGTTCGCCGACAAGCCATCGTTGATCATCGTCCCACAGACCGAGAAGACTCCTTATGAACTCATCCAGAATGGCGACACCGTGCAGGTCAAGACCTCACAGGTTATTGCTAACGTCCTGAAGAGCAACGGTCGCGTATGGTTCACCGACGCTGCCGGCCAGCTCATCCTCAGCGAGCAGGCCGAGGGTAGCAAGACCTTCACTCCATACGAGTGTGAGCAGACCGTCTGGACACGCAACGAGCAGGGTCCAGCCGAGAAGGCTAACCCTACCAAGTACACCGGTTGGAGCACACGCGTAGTGTTCGACAGCCCTGCCGACGAAGCCTTCTACGGCCTCGGTCAGCATCAGGCCGACGACTGGAACTACAAAGGCAAGAACGAGGAGCTCTTCCAGTACAACACCAAGGTTTCTATCCCATTCATCGTATCAAGCCACAACTACGGCGTCCTCGTCGACAGCTATTCTTTGATGCGCTTCGGTAATCCTAAGGACTATAGCCAGCTTTACGAGCTCTTCACCTTGATCGATAAGGATGGTAAGGAAGGCGCTCTCACCGGCACTTACTCGGCTCCTGATCAGGAGACACTCGTACGTCGTGAGGACTCAATCTACTTCGAGAACCTCAAGTCGGCAAAGAACCTCCCAGACTTCCGCCTCGGCCGCGCCACCGTTACTTACGAAGGCGAGATCGTGCCAAAGGCTACTGGCGAGTATCGTTTCAGCCACTACTACTCAGGCTATCAGAAGATCTACATTGACGACAAGAATGTATATACCGAGGACGTCATGGGTACCGGCAAGGAAGGCGACCAGACCATCTGGCGTACCGCTTGGAACCCTAACGCTCGTAAGTTCAATGTCAACCTCGAAGCTGGCAAGCACTATAAGTTCCGCCTTGAGTGGACACCAGACGGTGGCGAGGCTTATTGCGGTCTTCGCGCCCTGGCTCCAGTAGCACCAGAGGAGCAGTCACAGCTCTCATTCTGGAGCGAGATGACCCAGCAGCTCGACTATTACTTCATCGCTGGTCAGAATGCTGACGAGGTAGTAAGCGGTTATCGTACCCTCACCGGCAAGGCTCAGATCATGCCAAAGTGGCTCCTCGGCTACTGGCAGAGCCGTGAGCGTTACAAGACTCAGGACGAGATCCTCGACGCGCTCGATGGCTTCCGTAAGCGTCACCTCCCTATCGATAACATCGTGATGGACTGGAACTACTGGACACCAGACGAGTGGGGTGCATTCACCTTCGATCCAACCCGTTTCTCTGATCCTAAGCAGATGATCGACAGCATTCACGCTCAGAACGCTAAGATCATGATCTCTTGCTGGCCAAAATATTACCTCACCGTAGATAATATGAAGGAGCTCGACGAGAAGGGTTACATCTATCAGCAGTCTATCAAGGACTCACTTTATGACTGGCTCGGCTACAAGTACGCTTTCTACGATGCATACGATCTCGAGGCTCGTCAGATCTTCTGGCGTCAGCTCTATGAGAAGCTCGGCACCATCGGCATGGACGCTTGGTGGATGGACGCTTCAGAGCCAAACATCCGCGACTGTACAGACCTTGACTATCGCAAGCTCCTCTGTGGTCCTACCGCTCTCGGTTCTTCGGATGAGTACTTCAACGCTTACTCTATCGTCAACGCTGAGGCTATCTACGACGGTCAGCGTGGTTACGAGACTGCTATTGAGAAGCAGGGTGTGAAGTTCGACGACAGCCAGAAGCTCCAGCAGGTGGCTAAGTGGAACCAGCAGGGTCACAGTAACGAAGGCGCTTTCTCTCCTGAGAACAAGCGTGTCTTCCTCCTCACCCGTAATGGTTTCGCAGGCGAGCAGCGCTTCTCTACCGCTACCTGGTCAGGCGATATCGGTACTCGTTGGGAGGATATGAAGACTCAGATCACCGCTGGTTTGAACTTCTCTATCTCTGGTGTTCCTTTCTGGAGCCAGGACCTCGGTGGTTTCTCTGTTGAGAGCCGTTATGCCAACGCTCAGTACGCTTACGATGCTACTGGCAAGGAGAACGAGGATCTCAAAGACTGGCGTGAGCTCAATGCACGTTGGCACGAGTGGGGTGTCTTCACTCCAATGTATCGTGCACACGGTCAGTTCCCATTCCGTGAGCCTTGGAACATCGCACCTGCAGGTCATCCAGCTTACGAGGCTATCAAGGGTACCCTCGAACTCCGTTACCGCATGATGCCATACCTCTATTCTTTGGCTGCACAGGTGCACTTCGAGGATTACACCATCCTCCGTCCACTCGTTATGGACTTCGCTCAGGACAAGAACGTTCTCAACATCGGCTATCAGTTCATGTTCGGTCCAGCCTTCATGGTCAACCCAGTTTATACTTACAAGGCTCGTCAGCGCGACGTTTACTTCCCTGCAGGTCAGACTTGGTATGACTTCTGGACAGGCATGGTTGCATCTAACGGTGCTGAGACCAAGACCGTTGAGGCTCCTTACACCCGCGTTCCTGTTTACATCCCATCAGGCTCGATCATCCCATTCGGTCCTGCTATGGAGTGGTGCGATCAGAAGGCTGCTGACGTCATCCGTCTCTATGTCTACGAAGGCGCTAACGGTCAGTTCACCCTCTACGAGGATGAGAACGACAACTACGGCTATGAGGCTGGTCGCTTCGCTAACATCACCTTCACTTACAACGAGGCTCAGAAGACCCTTACCATCGCAGATCGCGAGGGCAACTTCCCTGGCATGCTCCAGGAGCGCACCTTCATCGTTGTCCCTGTCAGCGCAGACAAGGCTCAGGCATACGATCCTGAGGCTGCTGGCATCGAGGTGAAGTACGATGGCAAGGCTCAGACCATCAAGCTCTGATACTACTAATTACGCTATGAAAAGATCATTATTAGCAATCATCTTTGCATGCTTCACTTTGACCGTGATGGCACAGGAGGTTATCAAGGTTAAATATGAAGGTGCAAGGCCGACGATCCAGGACTTCGCGCAGGCCTTGCTGTTCTCTGGGGATGTGGATGATAATGACTGCGATGAGGCTTCGAACGCTGCGGCTAATGCGATGACTCATTATCTTAAGGGAGAACCTCAGGAGGAAGGACAGACATTTACGCTCGACCAGAAGAATGGCTTCATGCTCTATGAATCGAAGTATAAGGATCCAGAGTTTGGCGAGTACCTGACAAGGTATGAGATGTGCTACTGGAATGAGGCTGATCAGAAGCATAAGATGATCGGTTATAGTGTGGCTTGCTACCATAATGGCAAGTACGAGCCAGGTCAGTTTGATGGCTTGGTGTTCTATCGCTATGACAATGCGAAAAAGACGATGGAGCTCTGCTATGAGCCAGGTTTCGAGAATGTCTGCTATACCGAGGATGGCGCTAACGTCACTTATTCCCTCCCTCGCTCCGGCAAGGACATCACTGCTACCTTCTGGTACGAGAACCGCAAGACGCAGAAGACGTTGAAGTGGGACGGACACCAATTTAAATATTAAGGAAATTTTCCCTATGTTTTTGTTCTTGATTTTGGACGAAAACATAGGGAATTTAGTTTCTAATAGTTACAATTGGCACAAAAACAATCTTTTTTTCGGTATTCAATCGAAAAAAATTGTCCATAATTTCCATTTTACTGCATTTTTTATCATCTTTGCGTGGTATTTAAGAAAACCGAGGAGATTTCCCCCCTCTAAAAAACATATAAAACTACTTTATCGATGGCTGGTTTTTTTGGCACTGTCAGCACTACACCATGTATCAATGATGTGTTTTATGGCACTGACTACAACTCACATCTTGGCACACGCCGAGGCGGTATAGCAACCTATAGCGCAGAGCGTGGCTTTAAGCGTTCTATCCACAGTCTTGAAAGCTCTTATTTCCGCACCCGTTTCGAGGATGAACTCGATGAATTTGCAGGAAACAGCGGCATTGGCATCATCAGCGACACTGATGCACAGCCTTTGCTCTTCAACTCACATTTAGGTCGTTTCGCCATCTGCACAGTGGCAAAGATTAATAACCTTCAGGAGCTGGCCGATCAGTTGCTCGAAGAGGGTATGCATCTCACCGAGTTCACATCTGGCAAAATCAATCCTACCGAGCTCGTCGGCTGTCTCATCGTCAAGGGCAAGGATTTCGTCGATGGTATTGAGAATGTCTATCGCCGCGTCAAGGGTTCATGCTCAATGCTCCTGCTCACCGAGAATGGCATCATTGCCGCTCGTGACTCATGGGGCCGTACCCCAATCGTCGTCGGCCGTAAGGAAGGCGCTTATGCTTTGACCAGCGAGAGCACCTCGTTCCCTAACCTCGGCTACGAGACAGTCAAGTTCCTCGGCCCTGGTGAGATCGTCCGCATCACCGCTGACGGCTGCGAGCAGCTCCGTATGCCAAACAAGCGCATGCAGATCTGTTCATTCCTCTGGGTTTACTACGGATTCCCAACCAGCGACTATGAGGGTCGCAACACCGAGGAGGTTCGTAACGCCACTGGTTTTGCCATGGGTAAGGCCGATGACACTGAGGTCGACTGCGCTTGTGGTATTCCTGATAGTGGTATCGGTATGGCCATCGGCTATGCAGCGGGTCATGGTTGCCCTTATATGCGTGCCATCAGCAAGTATACTCCTACCTGGCCACGCTCATTTACCCCTTCAAATCAGGAGCGTCGTGACCTCGTGGCTAAGATGAAGCTGATCCAGAACAAGGCTGTCCTGAAGGATAAGCGCGTTCTTTTCTGCGATGACTCTATCGTCCGTGGCACCCAGTTGCGCGACAACACAGCTTGCCTCTATGAAGCTGGCGCTAAGGAGGTACACATGCGTATCGCTTGTCCTCCATTGGTTTACGCTTGCCAGTTCATCAACTTCACCTCTTCGAAGAGCGAGATGGAGCTCATCACCCGTCGTATCATCGCCGAGCTCGAAGGCCCTGAGGCTGCACAGAACCCAGAGCGTCTGAAGGCTTACGCTACTACCGACAGCCCTGAGTACCGCCAGATGACCGAGATCATCCGCAACCGCTTCGGCCTCACTTCTTTGAAGTTCACCAAGCTTGAGGACCTGATCGCAGCTATCGGCCTTCCTAAGGAGCAGATCTGTACTCACTGCTTCGATGGTAGCAGCCAGTTCACACTGGAGGAGGCCAATCTCGATAATAAATAATGAAAGACTGCATCATCATTGTCAGCGGTGGCATGGACAGTACCACGCTGATGTACGAATATCGTGACCGCATCTCTGTGGCCATCACCTTCGACTATCACTCACGCCACGCCGAGCATGAGATCGCCTGTGCACGCTGGCACTGTGAGCAGTTGGGTATCCGTCATTGTGTCCTCGAACTTCCTTTCATGGAGCAGTACTTCAAGAGCTCGTTGCTCAAGAACGGCTTTGAGGAGATTCCTGAGGGACACTATGCCGCGGACAATATGAAGAGCACCGTCGTACCTTTCCGCAATGGTATCATGCTCAGCATTGCAGCGGGTATTGCCGAGAGCGAGGAGGCGCAGTATGTGCTGATGGCCAATCACTCGGGCGATCATTTCATCTATCCAGATTGCCGTCCGGAGTTCGTTGAGGCCATGAATCAGGCCATCTTTGCCGGTACGACCAATGGCGTGAAGCTCCTGGCTCCTTATACTTCTCTCTCCAAGCGCGACATTGCGCTCCGTGGCCAGCAGCTTGGCGTGGACTTTGCCAAGACCTATTCCTGCTACAAAGGTGGCGAGAAGCACTGCGGCAAGTGCGGCACCTGCGTGGAGCGCAAGGAGGCGCTTGAGGGCTTTGACCCGACGGAGTACGAGGCTTAATATTATATCTTATGAGACTTTTAGTTTCCTTGTTTCTTTTGCTCAGTACAGCTTGTCTGCTGCCATTGCAGGCGCAGGAGGAGCTTCCTGAGTATGATCAGGCACGTCGCTTTGCGCCACAGAACGCTGAGCAGTTTGTGCATTCCATCACCATCCGTCCTAATTATTTCCCTGGAAGTGCGCGTTTCTGGTATAAGTTCAATACTTCTGCCGGTGACGCGTGGTATATCGTCGACCCTGCTTCGCGCAGCAAGCAGCCATTGTTCGACAATGCAGAGATGGCGGCTCAGCTCTCCGAACTGACTCACAATCCGAGCGACGCTCAGCACCTCGACATCAAGAACCTTCGACTGCTGGAGGATGGCAAGACCTTTGCCTTCTCACAGGGCAAGCAGAACTTCAAGTATACCTATCAGAACAAGCAGCTCGTATTGGACAAGGAGGAGGCTAAGAAGCCAGCTCCACGCTGGGGCAGCGTCTCTCCAGACAAGAAATACGTAGTTTATGGCAAGGGCTATGACCTCTATATGATGTCTTATGCCGACTACCAGAAGCTCGAGAAGGATCCGAAGGACAGCACCGTTGTGGATATCCGACTTACCACCACTGGTGTGAAGGATTTCAGCTTCGCCTCTCAGCCACGCAACACGATCAGCGACGGTTCGCCCGTCAAGGTCGATCTGGAGCGTCGCACCCGTGCATCAGGTTACTGGAGCCCGGATAGCAAGTACTTCGTGCAGATCGTGCAGGATCAGCGTATGGTCAAGGACCTCTGGGTCATCAACTCCATCGCCGAGCCACGCCCTACGCTCGAGACCTATAAGTACCAGATGCTAGGCGAGGAAGGCCCTGTGTCGCACCTCTACGTCTTCGACATCGAGCAGAAGCAGATGAAGGAGGTCAACACCGGTGGCTACGTGCAGCAGACGCTCAGCATCGTCAATGGCAGCTATCAGTATGATCCGAACAAGACCTGTTGGACCGGCGCCAACGACCGCTTCTTCGTGGTGCGTATGAGCCGCGACCTCAAGCATCAGGATGTCTGCACTTATACCTTCGGCCAGGATTCTCTCCGCTCGATCCTCCACGAGGATATGAATACTTCGATGGAGACACGCTCTATCATCGTCCTCAACAAGGGCGAGCAGTTCATCCACTGGAGCGAGCGCGACGGCTGGGGACACCTTTATTTATATAATAAGGAGGGACAGCTACAGCGCCGACTCACCAAGGGTCCTTGGCACGTAGAGGATATCCAGGCCGTCGATGAGGCTACCCGCACCGTCTATTTCATGGCCAATGGCCGTGAGGCTGGCGACGCAACGCCATACTACGAGCACCTCTATAAGGTGAGCCTCAATGGCGGCAACCCTCAGTTGCTGACTCCTGGCAACTACTTCCACCTCTGTTATATGGACAGCCTCCAGCAGTACGCTGTAGACAACTATTCGCGTGTGGATTGTCAGCCAGCCATCGCGCTCTATGACAACAATGGCCGCAAGGTCATGGATCTGGAGAAGATGGATATGACCGACCTCATGGCACAGGGTTATAAGTTCCCAGAGCTATTCACCTGCAAGGCCGCTGATGGCGTGACCGATCTCTATGGCATCATGTACAAGCCATACGACTTCGACAGCACCAAGGTCTATCCGGTCATCGACTATGTCTATCCGGGTCCTCAGACAGAGAGTACCTTCTTCCGCTATCTGCAGCCATCGCCACGTACCGACCGTCTGGCTCAAGCCGGCTTTATCGTCATTGCAGTAGGTCATCGTGGCGGCCATCCTGCGCGTAGCAAGTGGTATCACAACTTCGGCTACGGCAATCTGCGCGACTATCCGTTGGCCGACCATAAGTCTGTCATCGAGCAGCTCTGCGCCAAGAATAAGTTCATGGACGTCAACCGCGTAGGTATTCATGGCCACTCAGGCGGTGGCTTCATGTCTACGGCAGCTATGCTCGTCTATCCAGATTTCTTCAAGGTGGCTGTCTCTTGCGCTGGCAATCATGACAACAACATCTACAACCGCTGGTGGGGTGAGAAGCACCATGGCGTGACAGAGAAGACCGACAAGGACGGCAACGTCACCTTCGATGGCCATGTGCCAACCAATCAGGAGCTTGCCAAGAACCTCAAGGGCCACCTGCTCCTCATCCATGGCGATGTGGACAATAACGTACATCCAGGCAACAGCATCCGTGTGGTCAACGAGTTGATCCGTGCAGGCAAGCGCTTCGATATGCTCATCATGCCAGGCAAGCAGCACCACTTCGAGGACTATAACGAGTACTTCTACTGGCGCATGGTCGACTACTTCAGCCAGCACCTCAAGGGTCAGAGCGAGACGTCGGTGGATATTAACGGAATCAAGTTAGGAAACTGGTTCCAGGGATATCAGGAGTAAAATGCCAATCCTGCTAATCATACTACTTATCATAGTCGCCTGCATCCGATTCATTCCGGGTGCAGGCGAACTCTATGCTACTCTGCTTTATCCTCACATCTCCGCCTTCCTCTCCTGGCTCTCCTCTTTCGTGCCATTCTCGCTCGATGAGGTAGTGGCGTTGATCGGAATCTTCTTGCTGATCATGACGTTGGTCACTGGCATTAAGCGAGTATGGAAATGGTATAAGACCGTAGGGCGACTGTGCCAGATTATCCTCTGGTATGTCGTGTGGTTCTATCTGGGATGGGGATGCAACTATTTCCGCGATAACTTCTACACCCGCATGGAGGTCGTCCCTGCCAACGCTGAGAAAGAAACCTTCCTGCGCTTTGCCAATGACTATGCCGAGAAATTGAATCGGTCGTGGTTAGAAACTTACGAGATTGATCAGGAGCAAGTCGTGGACGAGATCAAGAAGCTCTACAGGCGCCACTTACCGCCAACCTCAGGTTTGTGTGTTCCTAAGGATTATCAATATCCAAAGGGGATGCTCCTCAACCGCCTCTACAGCGCCGCCGGTGTCTTAGGCTTCATGGGTCCTTGGGTAGGGGAGAACCTGCTTAATGCGGAGCTCCTGCCTGTGCAATATCCTTCGATCTATGCACACGAGCTCTCTCATCTGCTGGGTGTCAACAACGAGGCGGAGGCCAACTACTGGGCCTACTATGTCTGCACACGTTCTGAGCATCAGGCCATCCGATATAGTGGTTATCAGTGTCTCTTGCCTTACGTCCTGAGTGATGCGAGGAGCTTGCTCTCCGAGGACGAATACCGTGAGTATTTCCTCTCCATCCGTCCGGAGATCATTCAGGAGCGACGCGAGATTTCGGCTCATTGGCAGGATCTGCGCGTTGAGCTCATTGACCAGCTTCAGGACTTCTTGCTCGACCTCCAGCTCAAGGGGAATAACATCCCATCGGGTACTCGTAATTACAATCAGGTGGTCAGTATGATTATCTCGGTGCAGGAAAACACGAAAAAATAACAGATTATTTTGTTATGTGCTGAAAAATTGTTATATTTGTGGCGTAAAAATCAAACCTATACACATATTTATATTATGAAACACCTGTCACATTACCTTACGTTGGGTCTTTTGCTCGTGAGCAGTTCGCTCATGGCTAAGGATCACAAGGGTATTACCTCTTCGGTACTGAGTGCCGACCGATTTACCCTGATCGAGAAGGCTAAGCCTACTAAAATCCTTATTGCTTCTGACGAACTCAAAGGCATCCGCATCGCCGCAGAGAACCTGCAGGCCGACTTTGCGCGTGTCTCTGGCCAGAAGGCCGAACTCCTCACCGCCGCTCCTGCTGGCAAGTGTGTAATTGCCGGCTCGTTGCAGAGTACTTATATTCAGCAGATTGTGAAGGCTGGCAAGCTCGACGCTAATGAGCTCAAGGGCAAAGTCGAGAAATACCTCATGACTGTTGTTGAGAATCCTCTGCCAGGCGTCGACGAGGCGCTGGTCATTGCAGGTAGCGATATGCGCGGTACCATCTACGGCATCTATGAGCTCTCGGAGCAGTTGGGTGTCAATCCTTGGTACGACTGGATGGATGTACCTGTCATGCATCAGGAGAACCTCTCTTTGGCCAAGGGTACCTACACCGCTGGTGAGCCAGCTGTCCGTTATCGTGGTCTCTTCCTCAATGATGAGGCGCCTTGCCTCACCACCTGGGTCAAGAATACCTTCGGCACTGAGTATGGTGGACATGAGTTCTATGCTCGTGTCTTCGAGCTCATCCTGCGTCTGCGTGGCAACTACATGTGGCCAGCCATGTGGGGTTGGTCATTCTATGCCGACGATCCATTGAACTCACCTACTGCCAACGACATGGGTGTCATCATGGGTACCAGCCACCACGAGCCAATGGCACGTAACCACCAGGAGTGGGCGCGCCATCGTGCAGAGTATGGCGAGTGGGATTATGTCACCAACCAGAAAGTCATCGACCAGTTCTTCCGCGAGGGTATCCAGCGTGCTAAGAATACCGAGGATCTCATCACCATCGGTATGCGAGGCGATGGCGATACTGCTATGGGTGCGAAGGAAGGTCACGATGATGAGTTCGTATCAAACGACGCTGCCACCATCAAGCTCCTGGAGAAGATCGTCAAGAACCAGCGCAATATCATTGCCAAGGAGACCGGTCGTCCTGCCAAGGAGCGTCCTCAGGTATGGGCGCTCTACAAGGAGGTGCAGCGCTACTACGACAAGGGCCTCAAGGTTCCTGATGACGCTATCATCCTCTTCAGCGACGATAACTGGGGTGATATCCGCCGTCTGCCATCGGCCGAGGAGCGCAAGCATAAAGGCGGCTTCGGTATGTACTACCACGTCGATTATGTAGGTGCTCCACGCAACAGCAAGTGGCTCAACGTGACCCCTATCCAGCACATGTGGGATCAGCTCACGCTCACCTATCAGTATGGCGTCGATCGCCTCTGGGTGCTCAACGTAGGCGACCTCAAGCCAATGGAGTATCCTATCACCCTCTTCATGGATATGGCATGGAATCCAACTCGCTACAACGCTTCGAACCTTCTCGACCATCCTCGTAAGATCTGTGGCGAGATGTTTGGCGATGAGCAAGGCGACGAGGCCGCTCGCATCCTCAACCTCTACAGCCAGTATGCTGGTCGCGTCACCGCTGAGATGCTCGACGCAAACACCTACAATGTAGAGACTGGCGAGTGGAAGCAAGTGGCTGATGAGTTCATGCGCCTCGAAGCTGAGGCTCTCCGTCAGTACATGAGCCTTCGTTCTGAGTGTCGCGACGCTTACAGCCAGATGATTCTCTTCCCAATCCAGGCCCTCGGCAACGTCTACCAGATGTACTATGCACAGGCTATGAACCAGAAGCTTTACAAAGAAGGCAATCCTGAGGCCAACCTCTGGGCCGATCGTGTAGAAGCAGCCTTCGAGCGTGATGCTGAGCTCTGCCGTGCTTATAACAAGGAGATGTCCAACGGCAAGTGGGACGGTATGATGATCCAGAAGCACATCGGTTATGTCATCTGGAACGATAACTTCCCTGCCGACAAGTGTCCGAAGGTCTCACGCTTCGACAATCCTGCAGAGATGATGGGCAACTATGTCTTCAAGCCTTCTAATGGCTACATCGCCATGGATGCTGCACATTATTATACTAAGGAGAACCCTGCTGATGCCAGCTGGACGCTCATCCCATTTATGGGACGTACCCGCAGCGGTATCTCTTTGCAGCCTTATACCGCTGCTACCGATGGTGGTAGCATTGCCTATTGCATGGAGATTCCTGCAGGCCATGAGGAGGTCGACGTACGCGTCATCACAGCTTCTACCTTAGCCTTCAAGCGCTCAGCAGGTCACCGCTATACCGTCGGCTTCGAAGGCGAGGAGGCCGTAGAGGTCAACTTCAATGGCGAACTCAACGAGGAGCCAGAGAACGTCTACCGCATCATGTACCCGACCGTAGCCAGCCGTGTCATCGAGAAGACCATCCGTCTCAAGGCCGGTGCAGCAGGTACCAAGACCCTCGTCATCAAGCCACTCGATCCAGGCGTTGTCCTTGAGAAGATCGTTGTTGACCTCGGTGGCTATCAGCCATCATTCCTGTTTGGAAATGAGTCACCTGTAAGTAGAAAATAAATACTCCCCTCCTGTACCGTGGAGCAAATGCACTTGGGGCAGGAGGGGTTTAATCTTTGTTTTATGAAAAAATCCTTCCTAATTCCCACACTTGCCCTTATGTTAGCAGGATGTACACCCAAAGAGATGACCACTGAGCAGTTGGTTGATGCTCTTTACAATCGTATGACGCCAGAGGAGCGCCTCGCACAGTTGCAAGGCACCTATCTGCATGAGTTCTTTACCGTAGACGGACAGCTCGACACCGCGCTCTGCCGTCAGCGTCTGGCCAATGGCATCGGTCATTTCTCGCAGTATGCCAGCCAGATGGGAGATGATCCGAATGTGATCCGCGACAAGGTAGCCGCCATGCAGGAGTGGCTCATGAGCAACACTCCGACAGGTATTCCTGCGCTTTTCCACGAGGAGGTACTTACGGGTGTCTGTACCCGTTATGCTACCCAGTATCCACAGCAGATTGGTTACGCCTGCTCTTTCAATACCGAGCTGGCCGAGCTCAAGGCGCTGCAGACAGGTGTCGCCATGCGCAAGATGGGTGGCCTGCTGTCGCTCTCTCCTATGGTCGACGTCTGCCGTGTACCTTCATTCAACCGCCTCGAAGAGTCGTATGGTGAGGACGGTTACGTCAATGCCGCCTTCGGTACCGCTTTCGTCCGTGGCCTCCAGCAGGGCGACCTCAAGAAAGGTGTAGGTACCTGTAGCAAGCACTACCTCGGTTACGGTGGTGGTGGCGATGCCGACGAGAAGACCCTCATGGAGGAGATCCTCCTGCCACACGAGACCATGATCCGCGTGGCAGGCAGCAAGGTCGTCATGCCAGGCTATCACTGGTTCCACGGCAAGCATTGCGCAGGTAGCGAGGAGATGCTCGAGGGCATCCTCCGCCAGTATGTCGGCTTCGACGGCATGGTAGTCAGCGACTATACCGCCATCGATCAGATCTCTGAGTGCGAGGACGACCTACACCGTGCAGCCGCTGCCATCAACGCAGGTACCGACGTCGACTTCCCACGCGGCGCCATGTATACTCACCTTCCTGAGGCCATGGAGAAAGGCCTCGTCACCGAAGAGACCTTCGCTCGTGCCGTGAAGCGCGTACTTACCTATAAGGCTCGTGTAGGCATGTTCGATGAGAATCCATACTTCTACTCGAAGGAGCACATCGTCTTCGATACTCCAGAGGAGCGTCAGACAGCTTACGACCTCGCATCGCAGAGTATCGTATTGCTCCAGAACAATGGCGTTTTACCATTATCGGCAAGCAATAACTCCTCACTCCTCACTCCTCACTCCTCACTCTTCCTCACCGGCCCTAACGCCAACACCATCTGGTCTATGATGGGTGACTACACCTACCAGGCCATGCGCTACTTCTGGCAGATGAAGACCGAGGATGGCCTCTCGCCAAAGATCGTCAACCTCAAAGAAGGTCTTGAGAGCAAGCTGCCAGAGGGTATGAAGCTCACCTACAGCCGTGGTTGCGACTGGACAGAAGTGACTGAGACCTGGCTCGAAGAAGGCGGTGACCAGCGTGTAGATTGGATGCGCTATCTGCTCGATCGTAAGATGCCACAGCCTGACGAGATCAACACCGCCGAGGCGCTCAAGATGGCCAAGCAGGCCGACGTGATCATCGCTGCCATGGGTGAGAACGTGATGCTGTGTGGTGAGAACCGTGAGCGTCCTACCCTGCGTCTCCCTGGCCGTCAGGAGGAATATGTGGAGCAGCTCCTTGCTACTGGCAAGCCTGTCATCCTCGTCGTCTTCGGTGGCCGTCCACAGGTCATTTCTAAGGTGGCCGACCGCTGTGCAGCCGTCATCCAGGCTTGGTATCCTGGTGAGGAAGGTGGCAACGCTGTGGCAGACATACTGCTCGGTAACGTCTCTCCTTCAGCTAAGCTCAGCATCAGCTATCCTAATCAGGAGATCAAGGACGAGGCCATCTGCTACAACACCTCGCTCTCGGCCGATCCTCGCATCGCATGGCCATTCGGCTACGGCTTGAGCTACACCACCTTCGAGTATGCAAACCTCTCTGCCGACGCCTCTGCTGCGACTTCAGACAAGGTCATCAACCTCTCATTCGATGTAAAGAACACCGGCAATATGCAGGCCGATGAGATTGCACAGATCTACCTCTCTCCAGCCGAAGGTCAGGCGTTGAAGCCTATCGCTCTCCAGGGCTTCGGCCGTGTATCTCTCGCACCAGGTGAGAGCAAGAAGCTCAGTTTCGCTCTCAACGTCGAGCAGTTCGGCTTCTATGCTGATGGCCACTGGAACATCGCTCCTGGCAAATATCTCGTCAAGATCGGTGCTTCGTCACAGAATATCCTCCTGGAGCAGGAAGTGACCCTCACGGGCGATGTCTTCACCAAGCCATTGCGTGACACGTACTTCTCTGTACAGATCTAATCTTCAGGATTCGCACACCTGATGCCACGACGTCTGATCCTGTGAGCAGGATACGCATACCCGAAATCACGGCGTCTGATCTTGTGAGCAGGATTCGCACACCCGAAATCACAGCGTCTGATCCTTCATACGGGATCGGACGCTGTGACTACGTGTGTACTTATCTCATCGTTCGATTGCCATGAACACGGTTCGCATCGAAGAACTCGTTTTGCAGAGTATCGACCGACACGGTATTGTCGCTCTGCATAGAACGTTTCAGCTTCGTAAAACAGATTATTTCAGTCATTACAACTTATTTTGAGTGCAAAACAGATAATAATCACAGAATAGTTGCAGATATGAAGTTTTTTCTATAATTTTGCGCGCAAAAATTACTATATCTTAGATAACATTTGATTATGTCAAACAACAATAAATGCATACAACCTTCTTCGGAAAATTCGCAGATGGTAATTTATACCACCTCTGATGGCAGAGTAAACCTTGAGGTGCAAATTGATGCAGATACAGTGTGGCTCACGCAGCAGCAAATGGCTCAGCTTTACGGCAAGGCTGTATCCACAATCAATGAACACATAAAGAATATATTTATTGAGGAAGAACTGCGTGAGAGTACTTGTACAAAGAAATTCGGAATTTCCGAATTTCAGCAGAAAGCTCCTATTTTCTACAATCTCGAAGCCATCCTTGCCGTCGGTTTCCGCGTTCGTTCCAAGCAAGGAACACTTTTCCGTCAGTGGGCAATCGCGCGTCTGAAGAATTATATAGTCAAAGGTTTTGACATTGATACCGAAAGGCTCAAGGGCAACGGAGGAGGTCAATACTGGTATGAGCTTCTTAACACCATTAAGGACATCCGTTCGTCGGAGAAAGTTCTATATCGACAGGTCCTTGATCTCTATGCTACCAGTGTTGACTATAATGCCACAGACGAAGAGACCATCGTTTTCTTTAAGATGGTGCAGAACAAGCTACATTATGCTACGCATGGGCAGACAGCAGCCGAGGTCATTTTTAATCGTGCCGATGCAGAAAAGGAGTTTATGGGTCTCACCTCCTTCAGAGGGACACATCCTACTAAGGCAGAAGTTGTAGTAGCCAAAAACTATCTCAGCGAAACCGAGCTTCGCAAACTTAACAATATGGTGTCCGGTTACTTTGATTTCGCAGAGAATCGTGCCCTCGATCATATCCCTACCACTATGCATGATTATCGAGTCATGCTCGATCGTATACTCATGGCCGGAGGTAATTCTGTACTCGAAGGTGCCGGTAGTGTATCCGCTGCTCAAGCAAGAGCGAAAGCCCTTGAAGAATATCACAAGTATCAGCTCCGTACCCTTTCACCAGTGGAGCAAGCTTACATTGCCCAACTCGAGCAGGAG
>JAZUDJ010000060.1:0-31443 GCA_045639585.1 Bacteroidales bacterium | reverse complement strand
ACTAAAAACACAGAGGGGGTAAGGCGTTGTAATGTTCTATTATTATAATAATAGACTTTTAGGACATGGGGGATAGTCACACATTTTGGTAACAGATACTATGTTACTTGGACGAAACCTTCACTCGGATCCTGTTTGTGGCTTCGTGCAAAAAAGAACGGACGTCCTGCTTGCAAGGCGTCCGTTCTTACGTCTCGGCATCCTCTACATTGTACAGTGTAGGAGATGCCGAGATGTTGGCATCCCTTCCACGGTACCGTGTAAGATATGCCACGGCCGAGGAAGGGATGTCAGGAGTTTCTGCGAGACCTTCTTTGATGTAAGATTTCAACGTTGCGTACACAATGTCAATATCACAGCGATGTTTTGTTGATAACTCCCGATTTGGTAGTTGTAAAGGGGCTATTGTTGATATGTCGCGATAGTTATCAATAGGTGCGACCTCTAAAAACAACTATAGCATTGTAGCGATGTAGCATTCAGAAGTGCAGTGTCACATCGACTCCCACCTGGCGAGGCTTGGCGTGCTGCTCGAAGCCGCGGCCGGCGCTGATGAAGTAGAGGGTGTTGTAATGGGTGTCGGTGAGGTTCTTGCCCCAGAGCGTCACGGTGAAACGGCGGGCGTCGTAGGAGAGACGGGCACCGGTGGTCCAGTAGGACTTCTGCGAGGCGAGGTTATCTTCCGTCCAGAAGATACGGCCGGCACTGGTGGCATTGGCGCCGAGGGTGAGTCGGTTGTCGCCGAGATACCAGGTATGGGCAGCGTCGAGGCCCAGGTTGTAGCGTGGTGCGTAAGGGACGTAATTGCCCGAATAGTCATTGCCCTTGCCATCGTCATAGTCGAGGAAGGTGGCGTGGGTGTAGCCATAACTGCCTGTCAATGACCAGTGTCGGTCGGGCTGCCAGTGTGCCGACAGTTCGCCGCCATAGCTCTCACTCTCACCGGCATTGACCATCATACGACCGAGGCCAGAAGGGGCGAAGCGCGAGATCTGCTGGTCGTAGATGCGGTTGTAGAAGAGGGCCAGATCCATCGTGAGGCGGCTCTCGGCGAGGGTGAGGTGGCTGCCGAGCTCATAGTTCCACGAGTACTCGGGTTTGTAGGCCACGCTGCTCACATCGCCCTGGGTGAGGAGCGACTGGTAAGCCTCGTCGCCCATCATCTTCTGCACGACGCCCTTGCCTGCCTCGTTGATAGCTGTGATCATCTGGGTGCGCATTTCGCCCTGCACGAGGTCGGAGAACATCTGCACGTTATAGCCGCCGCTGCGATAGCCCTTGTTGATGCTGGCGTAGAGGTTGCTGTGGTCGGAGAGCTCGTACATGAGGCTGAACTTAGGGAGGAGCTGCCAGTAGTCATCGTCCATCCGGCCGTCGAAGAGCGGAGAGGCCTTGAGGTCGGGATAGTTCATCGACATGGCGGGCGACATCTTGATGTTGAAGTCGAAGAGCAGGTCGGCGTTGGAGTAGTAGTCGAGGCGCAGCTGCTCGTGCTCCAGGCGCAGGCCCAGGGTGAGCTTCCAGCGACGCCACGAGAAGGTGGAGTTGTGGAAGAGCGCCAGGTCGAGGGTAGGGGTGTCCATGAGGCTTGAGACGACGAACTCCTTGTCCTGCAGCGCAATACCCATAGTAGGCATCTTCGGATTGGCCTGCTGGAGGCGCTTGAAGATGAGGTTGGTATTGTCTTCGATGAGGCTGCTCACACCGTCTGCCAGGAAGGTGACGGGACCATCGGTATGGAGCCACTGGTACATGGCGTTGGCGCCCACCAGCCACTGCCAGTGACCCTGGCGCGTGCCTTTGAGAGTCACTTCTTCGGTGAGCGTGTTGATGCGCTGGCGCTGCTCGAGGGTGTAGATATCGTCGCTGATGAAGTCCTGATCCATGAACATACGGTCGCCGATGTGCTGATAGCCGGTGATGGCGTTGAGCTGCCAACGGTCGGCCTTGTAGCCGAGGTTGAGGCCTGCGTTGAAGAGGCTGCGGCGATAGCTGCTCTCGCGGTTGTTACAGATCTTGTCTTCGTAATAATATGGATAGGCTCCCTCGTCGGAGTAGTCATAGCCGAGGGTGAGGTCGGCCGTCCAGGCATCAGACGGGAGCCAGAGGGCGCGGACACGGCCACCGCCGGCCTGCATCTTGTCGGCCTTCTTGCCGGTGAGATCGTTGCGGAAGAAACCGTCGCTCCCCTCGTAATAGCCGCCGGCTGAGAGGGCGAACTGGTCAGCGAAGCGGTGATAATGGGTGAGCGAGGCACTGCGGTGTGCATCGGCCGAGGCAAAGCTCAGCTTGACGTCAGTCCCGCTGTAAAACAGAGGATTGCGCGTGTAGATCTTGACGAGTCCGCCCATGGTGTTGCGTCCATAGAGCGTACCCTGCGGGCCACGGAGCACGTCGATGCGCTCAATGTCGTAGAAGTTGAAGTCGAAGGCAGACTTGTCGGCATACGGGATATCGTCGACATAGAGGCCCACGGCGGGGGTGTTGATGCGGCTGCCAATGCCACGGATGTAGATGGCGCTGGTGAGTCGGCTGCCATAGTCAGGGATGAAGAGGTTAGGCACGAGGGTAGAGGCGCCCTTGAGCGAGGTGACGTGAGCCGCCTCCATCTCCTTCTGTCCGATGAGCGTCACGGCCGATGGCTGCTGGCGCATCAGTCCGTTCTCACGGATCATAGGCACAACCTCCACTTCGTCGAGCCGGATAGTATCACGGACGGCGTCGGTGGGGGTGGCGGTAAGGAGCGGTAAGATTGAGAAAAGAAAAACCATAACACTTTTGTATTTTGCGGGTGCAAAGGTACAGCAATTTTGTGGGATGTACAATCCTTATTTGTGAGGATTTAGGCGTGGAATACTGGAAATTAGGCGTGAAGAGTCCTCAAAAGTGATTATTTTGTCGTGTTTATTTGCGTTTGTTCGGAAAAAATGCTATATTTGGGGCGATAAAACACATTACCTAATCTAAAAATGAAAAGATTTTTTGCAACTTTCGTGCTGCTTAGCACGATGCTGTGTGCTATGGCGCAACAGCTCAAGAACTTTGAAATCGATATGTGGCCTGATGGCCTGCCTAACAGCAACGGCATTGACAAGACACAGCCCTACGATGCTGAGGCGCGTAACTTCAAGCCGATGATCCGCGTCTATCAGCCGGAGGACTCGGTCAAGACCGATATGGCCATCCTGGTCATCCCTGGCGGCGGCTACCGCGTGCTGTCATTGGGTCAGGAGGGCTATGACTGGGCCAACGTCTTCGTGCCACAGGGAATCACCACCGTGGTGCTCAACTACCGTATGCCAAACGGCGTGACTGACGTGCCTATCAGCGACGCTACGGAGGCCATGCGCCTGATCCGTGAGCACGCTGCCGAGTGGGGTGTCAACCCGAAGAAGGTGGGCGTGCTGGGTTCGTCAGCTGGTGGCCACCTGGCTTCGACCATCTCTACTCACAACGACTCACTGACCCGTCCGGACTTCCAGATCCTGTTCTATCCGGTCATCTCGATGAATAAGGAGATTACCCACCTCGACTCGCACAACTGCCTGATCGGCGAGAACGCCAGCCAGGAGCTGGAGGAACTGTATAGCAATCAGTTGCAGGTCACTCCTCAGACCCCTCCTTGCTGCCTGATCCTGGCCGATGATGACTTCCTTGTCTCGCCTCGCAATGCCGCTGAGTACTACATTGCACTGCAGAAAAACAAGGTCAAGGCTGCCATGCACGTCTATCCTTCGGGCGGTCATGGCTTCGGCTGCGGACAGTGGTTTAAGTACCGCAACGAGATGCTCCAGGACCTGATGGGTTGGCTGGAGACCATCAAGCATCCCGAGGCTGCAATGCCACCCTTTGGCAGAATGCCTCGTAGAAACTAAATAGATCTTATGAATCTTCGTCGAATTTCCCTGCTAACCCTGCTTCTGACCATTCACACCCTGCTCGCCCAGCAGGTGCATTCCGTACGCACTTTCGGCTTGTCCAACGGGCTGTCGAGCTCTATGACGTTCGATATCTTCAAGGACCAGTACAACTTCATCTGGACGAGTACACGTCTGGGTATAGACTGTTTCGATGGTCAAAACTTCAAGCATTACTCGCTCAATAAGAATGATATGCGCATGGCTGACGACGGCGTGCGCCATGACCTGCTGTATATTGATGGCACGATCTATGTCTTCTCTGACCTGGGCGAGATCGGGCAATACTTCGAAGATACCGATACGTTCGACGCGATTTATAACGTCAAGTCACTGCTGGGTGGACACAGCTTGCATGACCTCTACATCGAGCAAGATAAGCTCATCCTCGGCCTTTATAATGGGCTCTGCATCCTCGATAGGAAAGACCTCTCTGTCTTGTCTGAACCTTGCAAGGGAGCCAATGTACACTGCATTATCCCGTTTGCCGAACAGTCGTTTCTCGTGGGTAGCAATCAGGGCCTCTGGTGCCTGGATCTGACACATAATACCTGCGAATACATGGCTTGTGAGCAGCTAGACATCAAGTGTCTCTACTACGATGTGGAGCAGCGTCAGGTGTGGATGGGTACAAGTGGCCAGGGACTCTGGACTCTCCGTCTGGATAATCTTGACACCCAGCAAGTGCCTAACTATGAGAAGACTATCATCACGAGCATCTATCCCTACACCGGTACCCAGATACTGGTCGGAGCCGACGGTGATGGCGTGCTCCAGACGACCCGCCTCTACACGTCGCCTCTGACGCTGCTTTCGAGCAGTTCGCCTGATGCACCGTTCACTATCTCCTCAACGGCTATTCAGGGTGTATACGTAGACGGACAGAACATCTGGGCCACCACCTATGACAACGGCGTGGTGCTACTGGGTCCGAACCCGATGACCGGCCTTTTGCCGATTCCGCAGACCAACACCGTGTCAGAGTCCTTCTGCCGCGCCATTGACTATGATAAGGAAGGTCACTTCTGGGTGGCTTATTATCACTCTATCTGCGAATATGAGCATGCCAACAGCCAGCCGCGCGTCTTCCTTGACAATGTGGCAGGTTTCCTGGCCGTCAAGGCTGCCAGCGATGGTACGGTGTGGTGCGGCGGCTATAACACGGGCCTCTATCACTTCGATCCGAAGACGGGCAAGAGTGCACATATCGTCTCGCTCAAGGGTGACAACATTAGCAGTAGTATCTACGACATTCACGAAGACCAGCACGGCGATATCTGGGTAGGTGGACTTAACATGCCATTGACCCGTCTGCACGGCGAAAAGGAAGTGGCACAGTACGACATCACGCGTATCAGTGACATTGACCAGCTTAATGACAGCATCCTGGCCGTGGCGGTGGTGAATGGTCTCATGCTGCTCAATATGAACACGGGACACATTGACCACCTGCTGCAGGAGAATGACCACTTCGGCTGGAAGGGTACCAACTACGTCTCAAGTATTGCTATACGTGACTCTCATATTATATATATGGGTACAGACGGCGCCGGACTCCTGGCCTATGACGCGCAGACGGGCCAGTTGACCAACTACAATACGCAGAGCCACCGACTCCCCGACAACTACATCCGCGGCATGGCCATGCAAGGTGATAGTGTCTTGTGGGTCAGTACGGCCGGTAGAGGCGTCTTCTCGTTCGATGTGGTCAATGAGAAAGTCAAGAACCGTCTGCAGCACAGCGATAATCTGCAGTCGGACGAATTCTTCCAGCACGCGCAGGTAACGCTACCTGATGGGAACGTCCTCTTCGGTAGCAAAGCCGGCGCGGAGGTCATCTATACCGTCACGATGGACAGTCCACGCAACGAGGTGGAAATTTATCTGGGTGAGGTGAGCGTGGGACAGCAGGAACGAGTGTCGCACATCTCGCATCCGGAGATCCTGGATAAATCGGTATTCCATTCCGACCATATCCGACTGCCATACGGAGAGCGCTCTTTGGTGCTGAAGTTCACGACCAATGACCTCTACCATCAGACCAACCACCTGATGCTCTATAAGCTCGACGATAATTTCGACGAGTGGACGGCTATGGACCAGAGCCGCACCGTCTCGTTCTACACGCTCCCGACGGGTACACACCATCTTAAGGTCAGGTGTATCCTGGGCAATGGCGATTATGTGGAGCGGACCTTCACCATCGAGTCGCTGCAGTCCCCTTGGTTGCGCTGGCCGGCCATCCTCTGCTACGTCCTGCTGGCCTTACTCATCATCGGAGGCCTGGTATTGGCATATCTCAACCACATGGAGAAGATGGCTTCGGACGAGAAGATCCATTTCTTCAGCAACGTGGCACACGACATCCGAACCCCGCTCTCGCTGGTGGCAGCTCCGTTGTCAGACCTGGAACGCTTTATCTCTCCTGATACGCCGAAGGGGCTTGTAGAGCTTATCAACCGCAACCTGCAGCACCTGAGCGACGTGATAGACCAGCTATCGCTCTTCAACAGCAGTCAGCTCAGCTCGAAGCAACTTAGTTTGCAGCCTATCCTGCTCTGTCAGTTTGCCAAGAGCCTCGTCTCGCTCTATGAGCCATTGGCCAAGCACCATAACCTCACACTCTCCGTCGAGTGTCAGAACGAAGACGTATGGATCCTGGCCGATGAGCAGGTGTTGCGCCGTGTGTGCGACAATGTGTTGGGTAATGCATTCAAGTTCACCAAGGAAGGCGGCGTGGTGGTACGTGTCCGAGCTCGTGGACACAACGGCATGTTCGAGGTGCAGGACACGGGTATGGGTATGTCCGACTCTACCCGCAAGAAGCTCTTCCACCATTTCTTCCGTGGCGAAAATGCTCTCGGAGAGAAAGTCTCAGGCTTCGGCTTGGGTATGATGTATAGCAACAAGGCCGTACGCCAGATGAATGGCCGTATCGCCTGCCAGAGCCAGGAAGGCAAAGGTTCCACTTTCACCATCTCATTGCCTCTCACGACGGCTCCAGAGCCAGGAACTGTGCTACAGAGCTCAAGGTCTGCAATCCTGCCGGAGACCTTGCCTGTGATAGGAGAGGAGCGTGGCGACGAAGAGAATCGCACCTATTACTCTGGCTACAGACATGACATCCTGCTGGTGGAGGACAATGTCGAACTCCTCGATTACCTCAGCCGCACGCTCAGCGTTGGCTATAACGTCAGCAAGGCGTCGTGTGTCAGTGAGGCCAAGATCTTCCTCAAGTCGCACTCTGCAGACTTGATTATCAGCGATGTGATGATGCCAGGCATGCGAGGCGATGAGTGGTGTGAGGAACTGAAGACTAACTTCGAGACCTCGCACATCCCAGTCATTCTCCTCACCGCCATTGCCGATAAGGATCAGCGCCTGCACGGACTCTCGGTAGGTGCGGACGATTATGTCACCAAACCGTTTGATATCAACATCCTGCTCGTCAAGATACGTAATATCTTCGAGGCTCAGAAACGCCTGCATGCATACTATATGCAGCATGTGGGTACGATGGGTGTTGGAGGCTCTGCTGGTACTGGCAGCTCGGCAGAGACGTCATCGAAGGTATTCTCTAAGAAGGAGACTACTAAGCCGGAGAGTACAGAGCCTCAGACACAGCGCTCGATGGATGATCAGTTCATCAAGCAGCTCATGGCGCTTATGGAGAAGCACCTGGCCAATCCGGATCTCTCTGCAGACGACCTGGCCAGTGAGATGGCCATGAGCCACACCCTCTTCTATGAGAAGGTGCGCAAGCTCCTCGGCGTACCACCAGCCAGCCTGCTCCGCAACTGTCGCATGAATAAGGCCAAGGTGCTATTGCTCGAAGGAGTGCATTCCATCAATGAGGTGGCGCTTATGTGTGGATTCTCGGATCCGAAATACTTCAGTACAGTATTTAAGAAGTACTATGGCTGTCCGCCTAGTAAGATTGGAGAATAAAGTCTTTGTGGTTTTAGGGACGATAGTGTCAGTTACTAAAAGATAATCTGGAAAAGATTACTTGGCGTATCTGATGCTATCTTTTATTTTGTACGAATTTCAACCCACAAATGTAGGATTTTTACCCTTTCTCTCCCCAAAAAGAACCATCTTTGCGCATCGAAATCGAATAATAAGACATCGAAGATATATAATAAAGCATCGAGTGTATAACTATTCTTGCTTTTTTATTATTGCACCTTTTTAATTCGCATTATCTAATATTAACCATTTAAAAATATCGAAACCATGCCTAGAAATTTTACATGGAAGCATTGTCTGATGCTGCTTGTATTAAGCATTATGAGCTTTGCTCTGTATGCACAGACACAGACTGTGAATGGCATTGTCAAAGATCAGTTAGGTGAAACTGTTGTTGGCGCAAGTATCCTTGAGAAAGGAACTTCCAACGGCTGTACTACCGACCTCGATGGCAAGTTCTCATTGAAAACCAAACCTGGAGCCACGCTCCTGATTTCTTTCGTCGGTTATGAGACGCAGGAAGTCAAAGTAACCCCTGGCAAGACGATGGAGATTACCCTCAGCGAGAACGCTGAGCTGGTAGAGGAAGTCGTAGTCGTAGGTTACGGTACCCAGAAGAAAAAGCTCGTGACTGGTTCTACCATCCAGGTAACCAGCGAGGACCTCATGAAGCAGAACACCACCAACGCCGTAGGAGCTCTCTATAGCTCGGTACCTGGTGTCAACATCGTAGCTTCAAACGGTCAGCCTGGTGCAGACTTCAACATCACCATCCGTGGTCTGAATACCACTGGCGGTTCTGGTCCTCTCTACGTTATTGATGGTGTAGCAGGTGGCGACATCAACTCTCTCAACCCATCGGACATTGAGACCATCGACATCCTGAAGGACGCCGCTTCTGCAGCCATCTACGGTGCACGTGCTTCTGCAGGTGTTGTACTCATCACCACCAAGCAAGGTGAAAAGGGTAAGATCAAGATTAACTATGACGGCTACTTCTCAGTACAGAAGCCAAACTTCAACGGCGTACGTTCTGTCTCTGGTATGGAGTATATCAACCTCGTCGATGAGGCTTTCCGCAGCAATGGCGCTAAGTTCGATGGTGGTGACCACTACTTCAACCTCGAGAAGCTCATGCCAGTGCAGTGGGCTCAGATGAAGGCTGGTACCTTCAATGGTACTGACTGGCTCCGTGAGTCTGTTAATCCTGACTCATATTCTTTCAATAACTCACTCACTATCACCGGCGGTAGTGATACTAACCACTATGCATTGGGTATCACTAACAGTCAGAGCGACGGTACCTTGGGTTATCCTAAGAAGACCTACTATGACCGTACCACCATCCGTATGAACTCGGACTATGTACTCTGGAAGTACAAGAACCGTGACATCATCCGCTTCGGTGAGAACCTCACTACCTCTATCTATTCGTCTAACAGCGTAAGCCAGGGCAACATCTACGATAACGCTATCCACACCGCCTTGACCTATACTCCATTGCTTCCAGCATATAAGTCTGATGGCTCGTTCTATACTTACGAGGATCAGGTAAAGGATGGCTGGCAGCAGGCTGATGGTGCATACAACCTCCTTGAGAGCTACGGTATCGGTGAGTCAGAGAACAAGCGTATCCGTCTGCAGGGAAATGCATGGCTCGAGATCAATCCTCACAAGGACTGGACCCTTAAGTCAACCTACGGCTATGGTCTCTATATCAACAACCGTCGCTACTATACTCCTACCTATCAGCTCTCTGGTACCAATTCAGAGATCAAGGATAAGGCTCAGCAGGAGTCTAGCATCAGCTACCGTTGGTCATGGGAGAACACCATCGCCTGGAAGCATAAGTTCGGCAAGCACGCTGTAGACGCTCTCTTCGGTACTTCTATCGAAGGTACTGGCTGGGGTCAGAACCTCGGTGGTTCGCGCAAGGACACCAAGTTCGGCACTTGGGAGTCAGCTAACCTCTCTTCTTCAGATAGCGACATCGACTCAGAGAACGTAAATATCTGGGGTGGCAACACCGTACCTTACAACAGCATCGTCTCATTCTTCGGCCGTGCTAACTATAACTATAAGGAGACCTACCTGCTTACACTCATCATGCGTGAGGATGGTTCTTGCAACTTCGCCAAGGGTCGTCGCTGGGGCTTCTTCCCATCAGTTTCTGCAGGTTGGGTATTGAGCAACGAGAAGTTCATGGAGAGCACCCAGAGCTGGCTCGACTTCTTGAAGGTTCGTGCAAGCTGGGGTGAGAACGGTAACTGTTCTATCAGCAACTTCCAGTACGCTGCTACCGTAGCATTGAACGCTCCTTACGATTTCACCATGGGTGGTACCTCTACCTCTACTGGTGCATATCCTGACATCATTCCTAATCCTGACCTCACTTGGGAGACTACCGTACAGACCGACCTCGGTATTGACGCTCGTTTCCTCAGAAGCCGTCTCGGCTTTACCTTCGACTGGTATAACAAGGAGACCAAGGACTGGCTCGTCAACGCTCCATCGCTCGCATCTTACGGTACTGGTTCTCCAGTCATCAACGGTGGTGCAGTACGCAACCGTGGCTTCGAGATTGGCCTTACTTGGAACGATAAGGTTGGCAAGGACTTCCGTTATGGCGTAAGCGCTAACATGTCTTATAATAAGAATAAGGTACTCAACATTGACAATGCCGATGGTATCCTCCACGGTGGTATCAATGTCATTGCACAGAATATCTCACAGTACAACACCTTCGAGGCTCGTCCTGGCAAGCCTATCGGTTACTTCACCGGTATTGCCAGCGAGGGTATCTTCCAGAACCAGGCTGAGATTGACGCTTGGAACAGCGCTGGCAAGGCCTTCATGGACGGCTACGAGGCTGCTAAGCCTGGTGACGTAAAGTGGATTGACCAGAACGGTGATGGCAACTTCAACAACGATGATGTCGTCGAGATCGGTAATCCTCATCCAGACGTAAACATCGGTTTCAGCGTCAACCTCTCTTGGAAGGGTATTGACTTCTCTTTCAGCGGTTCAGGTGCCTTTGGTCATCAGATCCTCCAGAGCTACCGCTCATTTGCTAACAGTGACGTAGAGAACTACACCAACAACTTCGTAGATCGTCTCTGGACAGGCGAGGGTTCTACCAACAAGTTCCCACGCTTCACCTATGGCAAGCATAACAACTTCTATGCAAAGGGTTATGTAGGCGACGTATGGTGCCAGGATGCAGACTATGTCAAGATCCGTACCATCACTCTCGGTTACGACTTCAAGCACCTCTTCCCTAAGATGCCACTCCAGCAGTGTCGTATCTACATCACAGGTCAGAACCTCCTCACCTTCACCGGATATGACGGTATGGATCCTGAGGTCGGCTACGGCTATGGCTACTCTTGGACCTCGGGTATCGATATCGGTTCTTACCCAAGTCCTAAGACCTATATGGTCGGTGCAAGTCTTAAGTTCTAAAAGAGCAATCATTGCTTGAAACCAAAAACAGAAAAACATTATGAAAAAGATATTCTATTCATTGGCAATTGCTGGCGCTCTCTTTGCTACAAGCTGCGATGACCTGCTGGATACCGAAAACTACAGCAAGGCTGATACATCGAGCTTCCCAAAGACTGAGACCGATGCTGAGCAGCTTGTGACTTCCTGCTATAATGCACTGATCCTGCTTTGCTCTAATAAGGTGGAGTCGCATACCGTATTCACTCACCTCATGATGAGCGACGACCTCTATGGCGCAGGTTCAACCTCTAATATCGGTGCACAGTCGTTTGACCGTATGATGACCAGCGACACGGAGTTCTTTGCCGACGCTTGGGCTGACTACTACAAAGGCCTCTTCCGTTGCAACTATGCACTGGAAGCTATTAGCAAGCTTCCTGAGACTACATTCAAGAATAAGGAGAATAAGGACTACCTCCTCGGTCAAGCCTACTTCCTCCGCGCTTGGAACTTCTGGGAGTTGACCAATAACTTCGAGACCTTCCCACTCTTGACCTCTCCTGAGACTGTCAACGTACCTCGTGCAAATGTAGATACCATCTATACCCGCATTGCAGATGACCTCACCAAGGCTATCAATCTGATGCCAGCACGCTATGGCTATAGCACAGAGGCTGGCCGTACAGGACGTGCTACCAAGTACGCTGCAGAGGCTTTGATGGCTCGTATCTGGATGTTCTATACCGGCTTCTATAAGAAGAACGATTTGGCAGGTATTTCTAAGGGTCAGATCATTAAGTGGCTTGAGCAGGTACGTGATGAGTCAGGCTTCGGTCTTGAGGATGATCCTCGCGTGATCTGGCCTTACACCAACGACTACTCAAGTGGTGTGGCTTATGGCCAGGACTTCGGAACCTATCCTAATAAGGAGGATCTCCATTGGGTAGGCAACCACTCTAAGGAGACTATTTGGGCCGCTCATTTCAGCTACGTATGGGTTTCTAACGGCAACGCTGGCCACAACCGTCTCGGCGAGTACATGGGCCTCCGTAACTCGGCTTCTTCTCCTACTGCAGAGTGCTATCCTTATGGCATTGGTTATACCAACGGTTCTGTCAATCCTAAGCTCGTAGAGGATTGGGTTACTGATCCTGACTACGGCACCGCAGACAAGCGTCTCTGGGGTTCACTCTTCGCTGTCGACAATGCAGCTGAGATCTATAGCGATGGCACTGGTGGCAAGTGGTGGAATGACGGTTGCTACGTAGAGCTTCCTAACCATCCAGGCAATGACTCTAAGGAGGTTGAGAAGTCTATGTTCCACAACAAGAAGTACAACGTCAACACCGCGTACTCTGATGGCAACAAGTCACAGCTCTACAAGAACTTCTTCTATGCTATCCCTGGCTTCAACGGTTCTAACAGCAACCAGTTCGATAACCGTAACGACCTCATCTACATCCGTTATGCTGATGTGCTCTTGATGCTCGATGAGCTGGAGGGTACCGTTGCTGGTATGAATCAGCTCCGTGATCGTGCAGGCTTGAAGCGTTACGATACCTATTCCTTCGAGAAACTCCAGAAGGAGCGTCGCTTCGAGCTTTGCTTCGAAGGCGTACGTTTCAACGACCTCCGTCGCTGGTATCCTGAGACCGCTGGTGCAGTTATCTCTAAGAATCAGGTTGGTGGCTTTATCGAGTACCGTGGTAAGGCTGTCGATGGCGGCTATCAGGAGATTCCAGGCAATGGCCTTGACAAGCGCTATCGTGAGACCCGTGGTTTCCAGATGATTCCTAATACTCAGATCATCCTTTCAGAGGACGTGCTGACACAGACTCCTGGCTTCGGTGGCGACGACACCAAGTCTTGGCTCTTCAGCAACGGTAATCTTCCTTATAAATAATGATCAGAAGATTTCTTCTCTCTGCTCTTGCCTCCCTGTTCCTCTCTGCTCTTTCCGCACAAAGCGTCATAGAGCAATTCCGTACAGATCCAGGCAAGAGCGGAGGTGTCTATTACGCCTATCCGGCTCCTGCGGAGTTGCAGATGACTGCACCGCCTAAGGGATACAAGCCTTTTTATATCAGCCACTACGGGCGTCATGGCTCGCGTTATATGCTGAGCGACTCTGACTATACCAAGTTGCTCCATCTGCTCCAGAAAGCCGATTCTGCACAGGTTCTTACCCCATTAGGCAAAGAGAAACTGGCACAGATGCAGCAAGTATGGGCCGAGGCTAATGGTCATACCGATGAGCTCGCTCCATTAGGCAAGCGTCAGCACCGTGGCATAGCCGAGCGTATGTACCAGCAATATCCTAAGGTCTTTGCCAAAGGCGCTCAGGTCTCTGCACGCTCTACCACCTCCTTACGTTGTTGTCTGAGTATGGTAGCCTTCTGTGAGCGCCTCAAGGAACTCAATCCTAAGCTCCAGATCGACTGGAACACCAGCAAGAGCGACATGATCTACCTCAACTACCACAGCCAGGCGTTCAATGACGCCAAGAATGGTCCTGATGGCTGGATGATGAAGCTCGGCAAGCTCAACGAAGAGGCTCAGCAGGCGCTTGGCACCATCTCTCCTGAGCGATTCGCACAGCAGCTCTTTACCGACGCTGACTACATCCAGAAGGTCAATCCACGCGTCGTAATGCAGAACTTCTACGACGTAGCCAGCGACCTGCAGGACATGGAGGTCAACATCTCCTTTTGGGACCTCTTCACCCCCGAGGAACTCTATTCCTGCTGGATTGGCGGCAACCTCTGGTTCTACACCGGCGACGCCAACAGTCCACACAACCAAGGCCAGGCCATGGCCAGCTGTCGTCATCTCGTCGACAATATCATTGAAGGTGCAGATCAGGCCATCGCAGGCCACGGTCCTGCAGCCACACTCCGCTTCGGTCATGATGGCAATATCATCCCGCTCGCTGCAAGTCTCCACCTCGCTGGTTGTGACGTCAGTGAGCCCAATGGAGCCAAGGCCTGCGAGCTCTGGCAGAACTACAAGGTCTCGCCGATGGCTGCCAACATCCAGCTGATCTTCTTCCGCAAGAAAGGCTCTGATGACATCCTCGTCAAGTTCCTCCTCAACGAGCATGAGACCACCATCCCAGTCCAGTCAGACGTGGCACCTTTCTATCACTGGAGTGATGTCCGTCAGTTCCTGACCAAATAAAGACTTTATCCACGGTCAATTGTTGATAACTTGGCTAATTTATCAACAATCCCCTGTTTATAACACAAAAAACCGAGGTTATCAACCGCTAATTGTTGATAACCTCGGCTTTTTATTAACAAATATATCCACAGAACTCTTTCCTCCAATCGGAAAGACTCTTTAGTACTTGATCCACTTGCTGAGATCCGTCTTGTTCTTGAAGTCTGGCGAGATACCGATGTCACGCGTATCCGCACTTCCATCGCCTAAGAGGAACTTATCAATAAACGCCTCGACCTCCGCATACTGATACTCCGAGAGCATGCAGTGAGGATGGCCACCGAGGATCGAATAGCCTACACGATCTGCAATACCATATTGCTGCCAAACCTTACGCGCTGCATTGACCGATACGTAGCCAGACCCATCGGCCAGCCACTGATAGTCGGTATTGCCAAGCATCAGGAAGGCTCGTGGACAGATCATCGCACAGAGCTCGTGATGGTCGTATGGCAGGCGGTATACGCTGTCGCCATGGAACGTCTCTCGCAACGACTCCTTAAACCAGTGATAGTCGGTCTTATCGAGATCCTCCACGCCTTCGAGCGTATGTGACACACGCCAGGCCGCTGCACCGCCACCTCCAGGCTCCTGAGCGATGGTAAGCGCCACACGCTCATCAAACGCGCCACAGAAGAGCGCCATCTTGCCAGCGTATGAGCAACCCGTCACGCCGATGTGTTCCGTATCAATGCGAGTCACCTCAGGACCGAGCTGCTGCAGACCATCGATCAGACGGCTCACACCCCAGGCCCATTCGCTGTACGCGCCATTGTCTATCAGTTCAGGATAGAGATGTACGAAGCTGTACGAACTGCGATCCGTATTGCCACGGAACTGGCCATAGCCATTGACCTGACGCTCGTTATAGTCCAGGCGTGCAATCGGACGATTGCGGAAGATCTCATTAGGCAAAGAGTTGTGGCTCGTACCGATCATCAGCGGGAACGGACCATCCCCCTGTGGATAGTTGATCACCGTCCAGAGCGTAGCCACACTGTCACCTACATGCACATCCACATAGAGCGTATCGCCAGCCATGCGAGCCTTGACCTGTGACGGATTGACCGTAGGCTTCGTACCGATCTCGTAGTGTTGTATCTCCTGAGCGATCTCTGCACGGCGCTTCTTCCACTGCGAGAAGCTCTCTGCACGGCCACTACCGTCCGACCACGCCAGCGGATCAGTCAGCGAGCGAACCTCAGGCAATTCGTCAAACGATGGCAACACTGGCGCAGCAAACGCCGCACCCGTATTCTCCACCTTATATACCAATGGCACATCCACCTCCGCTGGCTTTACTACGAGCGGCTTGTTACCCTTGAAGGTAGCCTCATACTCATAGACACCGAGTGCAGGATAGTACTTCAGCTGTTTCAGACCCTTGAGTGGCTGAGCGCTACGCAGGCGCAGAGTAGCCGATGCACCGGCCTTACGCGTGATCGTAGCCTTCTCCAGGCCACCATCGCTCCACTGCATAGCCACCTCATAGCCGCCACGTGCACAGAGGCCAGACACGCTACCTTCCCACCAGGCCGATGGCAATGCAGGAAGCAGGTGTATCGTAGCCACATCCTTCTGCTTGGCATTCTCTGCAATCGTCAGCTCCGACTGCATCAGCATCTCCGCAATACCCGCTGTAGCACCGAAGTTACCATCGATCTGGAATGGCGGATGTGCATCAAACAGATTCGGGAACGTACGACCATCCGGATACTGGCGCTCCAGGCCTTCGTTAGGCAACAGGCGGAGCATATTGCTGATAATCGTGTAAGCGTGATTACCGTCAAGCATACGGGCCCAGAAATTGATCTTCCAGCCGAGGCTCCATCCCGTAGCCTGATCGCCACGCTGATTGAGCGTCACACCCGACGCCTTCCAGAGCTCAGGAGTATCGAACGCCGAGATCTGATGCGATGGATACAGGCCATACAGATGCGAGATATGACGGTGTTCGTCCTTCGGATCATCCAGGTCCTCCATCCACTCCTGCAGCTGGCCGTACTGGCCTACCTGCATCGGAGGCAACTTAGCCAGGAGCTGTCTCAGCGTATCCTGATAAGCCGCATCCTTACCCAGTACACGTGCAGCCAGCATCGCGTTGGTGAAGGCGTCACGGACTATCTGGTTATCCATCGTACAGCCTGCAGTCACTGGTGTCGGCTTACCTGCACCACCATGTTCAGGACTTACCGATGGAACTGCTACCAGATAGTTAGCCCCCTTGAGGTTCTTACTCAGCTGCGAACCTGCAGGAATCGGCTGCAGATAGTCGATATAGAAGTCAGCCGCACCCTTGATGACCGGATAGTACTTGGCCAACGACTGTTTGTCGAGCGTATAGAGATAGTGTTCCCACAGGTGAGTAGCCAGCCAAGCGCCACCGTTAGGGAACATACCCCAGTCGGCTCCATCCACCGGACCAGCAATACGCCACAGATCCGTGTTATGATGAGCCATCCAGCCGCGACAGTCATACATCTGACGCGCCGTCACTGCACCGGTCTTACTGAGGTCTTCGATCATCGAGAAGAGCGGATCATTGGTCTCCGTGAGGTTACATACCTCCGATGGCCAATAGTTCATCTCCGCGTTGATATTGATCGTGTATTTAGCGTCCCAAGGCGCGTCCTTCTTATCATTCCAGATACCCTGTAGGTTAGCAGGCTGACCGCCTTCCTGAGACGAACTGATGAGCAGATAGCGGCCGAAGTTGAAGAGCAACGCCACCATACCCTGATCCTCGCTGCCATAGAAACGGTCCAGACGCTGATCCGTTGGCAGGAGCATGTTCTCATTATACTTGCCGAGCTTCAGGCTCACGCGCTCATATTGCTTGTGATAAGCCGCTGCATGGCGCTGGTTCAACGCCGCAAAGTCATACTTCAGCGCTGGCTGCAGATAGCTGTTGAGCTTCTCCTCCGCGTTGCCCGACACATCGTTGTAGCTGACGAAGTTCGTTGCCGCACTCACATAGAGCGTGGCCTCCGTAGCGCCGCTGATGATCAGCTGGTGACCCCATCCGTTCATCGCCATCACGCGTCCGTCGGTCTTCACCTCCGTGACACACTCTGCATTGAGCGCCGAAGCAATCCCCTCATGCTCCACACCCTTGATCTTGGCAATGAGCTGCTGACCCTTGGCCTCTACCGAAGTCTCGAGCTGACCAGTGTGCGATACCGTGAAGTTCAGTGCTCCTGGCTTATCCGCCTTGACATGGATGGCCACAATACCGTCGGCCAACGAAGCAATCACCTGACGCTCATACTTCACACCTTTATATATGTACGACGTCGTAGCCACCGCATCATCGAGGTTCAGCCGGCGCTCATAGCTACTCACATTGTCATGGCCGAAGTTCAGCTTCAGGCTACCCAGTGTGAGGTACTTCATACCATGAGGACCCTTGATAAACTCCTTATTGATCAGATCGCCAGCCTCCTTCTCCTTACCGGCAAAGATCAGCTCGCGTACCTTTGGCAGGTTCTGCAGCGCCGTCGTAGAGTTGTTGCTGTGAGGACCACCGCTCCAGAACGTCTCCTCGTTGAGCTGAATCTCCTCCGTATCCGTACCGCCGAATACCATCGCACCCATACGGGAGTTACCTATTGGCAACGCCTCCAGCCAGCAGCTGGCCGGACGGTCATACCACATCGTCTGTGTCTGCAACTGATCGAGCGGAGTCGTCGTAAATCGCCACCAGTCGAAGTTAAAGAGCTTCGGACCCTTACGTCCTACAAAAGCGAAGTATACGTCATGTGCCCCCGTCACCTCCTCAGTGACAAAGGCGTGAGCCGTCTGCCAGTTCTCCCAACCGCCGGTAGCCTCCTGGTGGATCTCAGCGATCTTCTTACCATTGAGCGAATCCAGACGTACCTCGATGCTACCGCCACGCAATCCCGTAGCCAGTGAAGCCTCAAACGTCGTAGGCGCCACCTTACCGAAGTCCACCTCGCGTAGCTTCAGCCAGTCGCCATTGTGGATGTCCGTCACATACACACCTTTCTGATCATTCTGTTCGGTATGCAGACCACGGCTGTAAGCCATCGTCTCGGCCTCCTGACGCTCGTACGGATTGAGCGTACCCAGTGGCTGAGTGATACCTTCCAGCGTCGGATGAATGGTAGGGAAGGAGCCATCTGCATTGTACTTAAACTCCTCCACCGCTACACTACGGCCGAAGCCACCGCCACCAGGCAGATGACCCGTGTGGTAGAAGAAGTAGTCATGACCGCGGAAGTTGATGATACCACAGTGATTGGTAAACGAGTCGGTACCTACCTTACCCGTCGCCTTATCCGAGTTACTCTGTGGCATGATTACACCCTGATACGTCCACGGACCCAGTGGCTTCTGAGCCGTCGAGTAGGCGATATGTTCTGGCACACCTCCTGCAGCATAGAGCATGTAGTAGGTACTGTCGCGCTTGCTGATCCAAGGACCCTCGGTATATACATCCTTATAGACAGGAGGCTCCTGAGCCGCTTTCATGGCCTTGGCACGCTCCTCAGCCATACGGCGTCGTGCATGCATACTCGGACCACCGAAGCTCTTCTCATCCATCTCGAAGTGACGTACGAAGCCTCGCATCGAGATCATATCCGGATTGAGCTCCACATAATAAAGCTCCGGATTACCCCAGTAGAGATACGCCTTGCCATCATCGTCTATCAGTACCGTAGGGTCGATATAGTCCCAGCTACCCTCGCAGAGCGGCTTACCTAGCGCGTCCTTGAACGGACCCGTAGGCGAATCTGCCACAGCCACACCGATAGCCATCGTGTTGGTCAACTTGCTCACTGCACAGACATACCAGTAGAACTTACCGTTACGCTCGCACACCTGCGCCGCCCATGCACGGTCATTGGCCCATTTGAACGTCTCCAGCGCCAATGGCGAACCACAGTCCGTCCAGTTGACCATATCGGTAGTACGATAAGCGCGCCACTCCTGCATCCAGAAGAAATCCGCATTATCCTCATCATGGCCCGTATAGACATAGAGCGTATCATTATGTACGAAAGGCGCCGGATCAGTCGTAAAACACGTCTGTACAATCGGGTTCTGAGCCATCGCCGCAGAACACAGCGCCAAAGCAGATATTGTCAGTAGATTTTTCATATTCTATCATTCTTTTCTGCAAAGATATACATCTTTTTGCGAACTTCCAAATTTTTCTCACGAATTGTCCCGAAAAATTTGGCAGTTTAGCCAATTATCAGCAATTTGCTGGCTATATTTCCATCCCTTTATGTTTCAATCCTCCAGGCTGATATGTTTCTTAGCTTTCTTAATCCGTTTCATTTTCTTATCATAATTAACAAGGTCTATAATTATTTCTTCTCGAAGTGATTATTCAGCATCTTCATCACCTTCCAGAACGCCGCACCGAGCAACGCTCCGATCAATAAGCTCTTTCCGATATCTTTCTTTGAATTCTCCATAAGCTATAAAATTTTAATCGCAATCCCCATCACAATCATCCGCCACCATCCTCTGTGTCCATATTCCTATGACGCTGTTCTGGCGAAAGTTTGTCTGGCATTATTTTGTATAATAAAAAAATCCTACTCCTCATCATACACCACACACCCCGGTTCTGACGGATGATCGATCACCATCTTGTCAGCCGGCTCGTGTCGGAGCAAGTAGATCAACATGATATCGCCAATTGCGCCAATCGCCAGGAAGACACCGAAGCGAGTAAGAGAATAGCTTCCCCAGGCCAATCCAAACACCAGCGGCAAGATACCCAGTATGACCAGCGGAGCCAATCCTCCGATACGATACGCCTTCATCCTCATCGGCACATCGCAGTGGCAGTATGGCATCAAGGCCGACCACATAAAGCCGAAGCTGATATTCTTCCATCCGCATCCCGAAGCCAGCATCCATCCGAGGCCATGTATCAGCTCATGTACCACAAATCCAGCCACTAAAGCCAGGATGAAGTACCCCTCCGAGATCTCCTTCGCCGGATCCTCCTCACCCCAGATCAGCTTGAAGCCAAGTCTGGCAGCAATATATAGCACAATAAAGAATCCGATACCATACCAGTTAGCCTTCGAGGCGCTGATAGTCATGTTACGCTCTTTCATAGTAAAGTTGGTTTTTAATAGTTAATAATGTTTGTCGATGCAAAGATACACCATTTATTATTATCCACCAAAACTTGACAATGTTGTCAAACGTCATGATAGTAACGTTGTCGACTAAAAAGTCAGACCCGCACCCCTACTGACCATGGATATTGGCCATCTCTGGCCGCGTATTCTTGCTGCGAATTGCCGCCATATTCCTATGACGCTGTTCTGGCGAAAGCTTGTCTGGCATTAGTTAGGTTTACAAATAACTGAAATTATCTTCTGAATTTCACAATACAATCGATGCAAATAGGATGATTGGTAAGAGGTTCGACAAACACATTTGCCGGATGCATATCTTCGAGATGAATCCGATCGGAGATGTAGTTGACGCCATTACCATCTCCGTTATCCCTAAACCCTTTTACTGCAACCATATTGTCTATCTCCGTCTTTGTAGCAAGGCGCAGACACTCAATGTATGGTTGTGTAAGAAGGATACGGAAAAGTCCGTCAGAGTCACGCGTAAACCCAATGACTCGCATAATTGTCTCCGGAAAAAGTGCATTATGAAGAGCAATAGCTTCAAGAGCGCGCTCTAGAGTGGCATAAATAGAGGTACGAGCTTTGATGACTGCGAAGTCACCAGTTTTGTAATAAACCACAGCTTCGGCTCCTTGTGCAATTCTGGGGCCATAATTTTCTACAAGCCATTGCTCTGCCTCTGGAATCCACACGCCTTTGGCTTCGGCCCATTGCTGTAACGTCTTTTCCTGAGCTTCGTCTATTCTCCAGTTGCTTGGGCTTGTTCCTTGGCCGCCTGAAGCATGGCAACTTGCGCTAAGGCTTTCTCGCGTGTCGTGGCATACGATGAGCGCCCCAATGAGGAGCGGACCAGCCGAGCAGACTCCAGCATGCTCTGGTTGATTAAATTGAGGAAGGTCTCTTGTGCCATTGAGTATCTCGTTTATTTGATTATCGATAAATTCTAAATCCATAACAATACATTATTTGCAAAGCAAAGTTGCGATATACGAAGTATCATTCATATTGCTTGGTTTTCTTGCCGCAAATATAGCACTCTTTTTCTATTTCACCAAATAAAAACTCAAAAAACTACTCAAACATGTTTTTCCGCCGTGAGAATACCAGCTTTTGAAGATTCAAATCTCAGTTGTATAGTCAAAAAGTCAGATCCGCATCCCTACTGACCATGGATATTGGCTCTAGCCGAATACGCCGAGGGATAACCAGCTACAAACGACCGACATGTTGAGCCTCATGGATGCTTTGCAGATCTCGAAAATTGTGGCGGATTATCAGTTTTTTCTTCTCATTTGCAGAATAATACCAGGAGAACAAAAGCAATAAGCGTTTGGCATGAGCCTCGTGGATACTTTTCCTCGAAGAACGACCTATTTGTTCTATATTGTCGTCTCATCCGCCACCATCCTCTGTGGCGGATCAATGTCAAAGTCATACTTTACAGAGTTCCTCGCATTCGCCATACTCAGCTCAATCTTACTCAGCGTCATCAGCAAGCTCTGCAGCGTCGCCTCTCTGCGACCAGGTTTCAGCTCACACTCCCATATCCGTATCACATTCCATCCCAGACGCGTCAGCTCCTTACGATCACGCTCATCGCGCTCACGATTCCGTAGGATCTTCGTCAGCCAGAACTCCCGGTTCGTATGAGGAATCTTGCAGCACTCAGAGTCTTTACCTTCTGGCAGCGCCAGCTTGTGTCCATGCCAGAAACACCCATTCACCAATATCACCGTATGAAGCCTCCTCAGAACGATATCAGGCGTCGTAGGGACACTTTTCACATGCAGACGATATCTATATCCATGCGCATGCAGAAAGCGCCTCACAGCCATCTCTGGCCGCGTATTCTTGCTGCGAATTGCAGCCATATTCCTATGACGCTGTTCAGGCGAAAGTTTGTCTGGCATTACTTCATTCAACTAAAAAGTCAGATCCGCACCCCTACTGACCATGGATATTGGCTCTAGCCGAATACGCCGAGGGATAACCAGCTACAAAACGACCGGCATGTTGAGCCTCATGGATGCTTTACAGATCTCGAAAATTGTGGCGGATTATCAGTTTTTTCTTCTCATTTGCAGAATAATACCAGGAGAACAAAAGCAATAAGCTTTATAGAATGTTTCCTTACATACATTCCTCGAATCGTCATACTCATCAATATACGACCAATGATCAGGTTCAAACTGATCAATAATATCGTCTTTCAACGAATATACACACACCCAAGCAGAAGCTACCACCTTCCCCTCATTAGGGTCGTATGCATCATCATTTAAGACGATACTCAGCTCAATGTATTTCCCCTTATGCCGGATACGCTTGATCCAAGTAACCTCAATGTCATGGTCATCATACATCATCTGCACACCCGGAGAGTCTTCATCCAGATCTACACATCCTTTATGATGTACACCTTCATACCAGAAATCGTACTTCAAATAACACCTTGGCGGTGTATCTTTTTCCTTTATACTCATAGCTTTTTTGCAGCTAAGGTACATGATTTTTGGCAAATAACCAAACGATTAGCTTACATTAGCTACTCCAAAAGTCAGATCCGCACCCCTACTGACCATGGATATTGGCTCTAGCCGATTACGCTGAAGGACCAGGAGCGTTCGGCATGAGCCTCATGGATGCTTAAAGCCGTCGAAAATGATAGACTATACAAATATTTACCCCTTTAATTGTTGTAGTGTACAGTATTGTGCATCATATCTTGATGTAGATTGATATGGCAATTTTGAGGAATGAAGAGATTCTGGCATCATTTCTCCATCTTTCGATCAATCAGCCTCATCACCTTCCAGAACGCCGCAGATAGCAGCGCTCCGATCAATAAGCTCTTACCGATGTCTTTCTTCGTATTTTCCATAAGCGATAAATATTTATCTAGAATAATAGATTTCTTTTTTAATGATAGATTTTCCTTTTAATTCCAGCGAATAAGCATGAACAAGATATTCTTTCTTAAGCGACCAGAAGACCGCTTGAATAGCACGATTCCTTTTAGCTCGTGACTGATAACAAGGATCTCGATGATTCAGATCAAATATCCTCAACCATCTATACCTAGCTTCTTGCTTAACATCAGTTGGCCAATCGTCATAATACTTATATTCACCAGCATCTTTTTCAATTCTGTCAATTTCCTTTTGCAAAGGATCTTTCTTTGAGCAAAGGGCCCATTTATTCAAGACATAGTGCCAGAGCGAGAAATCAGATAGCAAAACTTCTGCATCCGGAACATCTATCTCCATCAGTACACCTCTGGTAGCACCTGCCCCCAAACAATGAGGATCAAGGATCGGCATCGGTCTTTTCTTGGATTTATACTGATACCAAGCCCATAATGGCAAAGTTGTGCCAGAAGGTGCAGGCCCTATTCTTTCTGTAAGCTGATCAGCCATCCATTGATAAGCTTCTGACCAATCCTTTGCCATGTCACTTACTCTGTTACAACAAACGAAACCTTCAGTTAACAGCGTATCAAATAGCTCAGGACTTTGTATTGTATATAGCCTCATGTTTCTTGTTTAATAGGTAAGGCTTGGTATTTCTCTCAGTGTTTTAAGAAATGCATCTGATAAGTAGAAACTATCTACCATTCCAATTAGGAATGTAATAACAGAAAGCCATAATAGCCAATATTTCCATTTGACATAACATTGGCTATTTTTGCTAAGTTCATCCATTTTTATATCATGATCATCCAAGTCTGCATTTGTAGTCGCTTTACAAAGTTCAAATTGCCTATTATAGTAGTTTTTGGAATCCTTGTAATAATGTTGAACATCGAATATCAAATACACAATAGACAATAACAATGAACCTGTTAATAGTGGATGACAAATAGAACCTTTTTCTGAATTGAGAATAATTGTCCACACGGTTCCAATAATTCCAAAAATTAGAGTTCTGGAAACAGAGGAGAACTTACTTGATTGGCTATATCTATATCCTTGCAGTTCAATTTCCAATTTTTCCTTACGCCCTGAATCAATTCTACTGACCACTCTTTGGGGAGGGACTTCCTGACGGACCTTTTGATCTGTGCTGTTCTGTACTACTATGTCCTCCTTGTTGTGGTTTTGAAGGATGTTGTGTCGGTTGTGACGTTTGGTTTTTCCCATTTCCCATATATTTCTGATTAAATGGTTTTTAATTTTAATGTTATATCAAAGACAGATATCTTTGATTCTATCATGCGAACAAGAATCATCACACCAGTTCTAGGAGATTTCATTTTGAAAAGAAACTTTGTTCTTGCAATATAAGAATTTATGCATTTTGTCTTTCTTTAACCATAATGATAAAGTCTGACAAACTCATAATATTCTCATGATACTCTGGCAAAAACCAATGGAAGTTATCTCTAGGTACTACTAATTTCAGATTGGCATCCTTCATTTCTTGTAATTGATTCCTAGAAACTCCACATTGAAGCGTAAATAGATGTTTTTGATCTATTCTATCTGCTTCCGTCAAAACTTGTCTCCATCGATCTTTACAAGTCGTTTTTGCCCCCAACATTGTAAGTTTATCAGCAGGGAAATAAATATTATGATATGAATCACTGTCCGGGAATATGAAATCTGGCTTTTTTTTATTTTCTGTTACCGCTTGTTCTTCAAATCTCAATCTTGACATATTAAAAATATGTGCGAGATGATGTTCCAATGATTTTCCTGCTCTTGATTTTCTTCTATTCAATATTGTGTTTGAAAAGTCTATCAAGGACTGGCAATTTGAAAATGGTTGAGAATATAATGGTCTATATATCTTTTCTTCTAGGCCGCGGAACAATTGATATTCAGCAGAGATCCATTTGAGTAAAATTGCATCAGCATTACTAGATATCGCATTCGGAGTATACCCATTCGCCTCAATTACACAATCTCTAGCAAAAGAAGCCATTGCTTCTGTATCTGGGAAGGTAGAATGCGAATCAATGAACGTTCTAAATTCATTTGCAATTTGTCTGCCTAGATCATAATTATTCGCAGTCTCGATTACCTGATTTCCTACAGTTACATCAAGATCGAACGTAGAAATAAAGAATTCAATATTGTCTTGATCTGACAATACATACCCACTAATCTCACCATCGAAGCTTTTCGCCATGATCAGAAGGCTTCCAATATATTCTTCTTTCAAAAACTCAAAACCTCGGCCATATTTTGTAAGTCTATACTCATTACGAGTATTAACGCCATAATACTTAGCCGTACTATGTGTGATGAAATCTTTTTGCCAAGTAATTTCGACCTCTTTTTCAAGATTCGAACCTTTCACTCCAGGAGAGTCGAAAAACAAATGATAACAATTCTTCGCAATGTGAAAGCCACATTGATGACCACCTGTGGCACCAACATCATTTGGTGTTATATAATGACAAAAAGCAAATTCAGATTCACTAACTAACTGAATTGCATCAAATATATTCTCCATATTATTGGTTTTGCATTGTTTTTACTAAGTTTTCAGCCACAGCTGTTATTAAAGGAACAACCACTGAATTACCCATCTGATGGTATATTTGAACATCTGATACCTTATCAATTATATAATTATCAGGATAGCCCATAAGACGTGCACATTCTCTTGGTGTAAGCTTTCTTGGATTAACGCCTTCTCCCTGTGGAATAAGTATCTCAGAACCATCTTTGTAATACCGTGCACTTAAAGTGCGGCTAATACCATTCAGATCAACCATTCCATAACCAAATCCATTGCCCTTAGCTTGATGCTTCTTGGCATACTCTTGCAGATAATTCCATAGTTTATCAGAAAGTGTATATTTCGGATCTGGTTCTGGGATTAGAATATCTTTAATCTTTTGAATAGGATCTCCTAATTCTGGGAATTCAAACTTTTCTTCTCCAAGATAGCGCTTCTTATCAAAGCCCACTATCATAATTCTTTCTCGGTGCTGAGGGACAAAAGCCTTTCCATCCATTACTTGGTAATAGATAGAATAATCCAGCTCTTCAAGAGTTTCTCGAATTACCTTAAAAGTGTTTCCTTTATCATGAGAGACCAAATTCTTTACATTCTCCAAGAAAAAGGCTTTAGGACGATGTCTATTTATAATATCAGCAACTTCAAAAAACAATGTACCTTGTGTTTTATCTTCAAAGCCTGTAGCTCTTCCCAAACTCTTTTTCTTAGATACTCCAGCAATCGAAAACGGCTGACAAGGGAATCCGGCGCATAATACATCAAAGTCCTTAGGGATAAAACTTTTTGTACTCTTCAACGTGATATCACCAAATGGAAGATCTCCGAAGTTCGCTTGGTATGTTTTTTGTGCATACTCATTCCATTCTGAAGAAAAAACACAAAGGCCACCCTGTCTTTGCATTGAAATGCGGAAACCTCCAATTCCTGCAAACAAATCAATAAATGTAAAAGATGGATTGTTGACTGGTTTGAATGGAACATTTAGGATTTCTGGAAACAAGAAACCCTCTATATAACTTGTGTCAGCAACAACAGATGTATTATTTGAAAAATTATTTTCAATAACTGCAGCCCAGAAATCTGTTATTAGTTGTCCCTTTTTAAGAGAGTCTTTAGATAAAACAGATTTATCCTTCAAATGAAGATAATGGCTAACGATAGACGCCTGCATTCCAAACGGGATCTCATTTCCATTATCGTCAATGAATACATCTGCAAAATCTGGATTGTCATGATATTTATTGAGACTCTTCTTCATCTTTTCAAAAAAAGAGATCTTTTTCAAATCTGCCATATAACTAGAGATTACTATAATTTTTTACGAACCTGATTTAGTTTTCCAAATACTCACACACCCTATCCGTATACTCAGCTATCGAGAGTCCTTCCTCTCCTTCGTTCTTGAAGAAACTCTCGATTGGTACTTCAAAATGTTTGGCTAACACATTAAGTTGTTTCAGCGTATATTTGTTTGGGTATTTCAGACTTTCAATATTTCCAATGGTTCCATTGGTTGCATCAAGAACAGTAGCCAACTGTTGCTGGCTGATGTTACGCTCTACGCGTAAAATCTTGACACGATTGATAACCTTTATCTGGTTTTCTGATTTTGTTATTGCCATGGTAAATGGTGATTATTATTTATGGGGGCAAATATATTAATTTTAATTGTTTTTGTTACTCTATATTTGTGAGCATGCTCATAAAATAAGAGCAGATATTTCCATCTGCTCTTTTCTCTGCATGTATTATTCAATTAAGTAGTGTCAAAAGACAGGCAATCTGTAATATATTGTCTTATCCTTTTATAACACAAATCAGACGATCCTCCCGGACCGCCTGACCTTACAGAACGAATTAATCTTTAATGGATTTATCACGCCGCAAAGGTAGCGCAAATATTTCATTGCACCAAATCTTTTGGCAATTATTTTCAAAAAAGAAACAAACGATCCTCCCGGACCATCTGCTTCCTTATCTACTTTTCTAAAAATATAATAAACCGCTGCAAAGGTAGTGCAAATATTCTGTTGCACCAAATTATTAGGTGATTATTTTCGGATTTTAATGATTATTACGGATTGAGGATATTTTTGGCATCCCATTATTCGGGAAGTCCGTATTTATTAACACAAATTGGGGAAAAGATTACCGCTTGTTGCGTATTACTGCCACCTCCGTGTGCCAGGTCTTGCGGTTTTGGCATTGCCGCGTCAGAAATATGCGGAAAAACATCAAAAAACGAGGGGTTAATTTTGTTTTACAAAATTAAATCGCTACCTTTGTAGCTCAATTTTTAACCCTTTTTTCAAGAAACAGACAGTAGACTTCTCCCGCGATAACGGCATCTGGACAGATGCGCTTATCTACGATCGCATGCATTTTTTGACTCAGCATAATTTCTGATCCACCTTATACGAAGTCTACGACGGAACTGCATTACCTTCGTCCCCCAAAATTTTATTTTTCGCGTTTCCGGAAGCGCACATTCTACTACTTGCTGGCAGCATTCTGTGATGGAATACCCTGCCGGTATAATACAATGTGCATCCGTGCCAAATATTACGCTCCCAATCAATAATAATGAGCTTACTCGTGTATTAAATTATATCACAGACATCCTCAAAATAAACGACTATCACCTACAACAGCAATATAATCTGCATCGCAATACGTTAATGTTGATCCGTGATGGCAAAACACCATCAAGAAACGTCCTCTTCTATTACCAGACGTTCATCATCATCCTCAAGCATCATCTGGATATCGCCATTCAGCTGAATCTGGAAGAGCGAGTCAAAGAACTGAACGCCTTCATTCAATCCTGTTTTTACACATTATTGGGCCTGATTTAGGACAAAATAGTGTTTTTCGAGGCTCCTTATGCATTTCATTGTACACGAGGAGCCTCCCCGTGTACATACCTATTGTTTCCCAGTTTCTTTCTTCTCACCTTTGCACCGCCAAAACAAAGCGGGCCCATTTGTTACTGGCATCAGATCAATAACAAAAAACAATGAAAAGAGAAGTATTCTACAACACCGTCGAGTGCTATATGCTCGACACCGAAAAGTGCACCGTCACCGACATCCGCGTGGCTGTAGCCATGCATCGCGGCAAGAGTCTCGATGAGCTTACCCTGGACGACTATGTGGCCTGCCAGAAAGAATGGATCAGCGTCATGGTGCGACTGCTCCCGGCCACCTACATGCGTAAGAAGAGTCACCAGCTGCAGGCCATCCTGATGGTGCTTAACAAGGAGATTATCAAGCCTCTACGCAATGCTAAGCGCCGTCGCGGACGTCCTAGAAAATACCCTAAAAAATAGGCGTTTTTTTGGCAATTTGTTTTTTTAGGTGTGCAATAATGAGTAACTTTGCACCATCATAAAAACAACAAAAAATGCACGAGAAAATGAAACATTACAAAACCCTTTTAGTCACCTTGGTCAGCGTTGGTCCGCTGATCAAGGGAGACACTGAGAAGATCCTTGACCGCCGTCTGGTGAGCTATGACCGAGTGCTGCCAGACGGTAAGGTCTACGACCGTTCAAGTGTGTATTTCACCGGCGAGAACGCTCTTTATGCCAACCTCCGTTTCGGCCATCTGATGGAGCTTACCTATTATTCCATGAGCGATGGTTCAAAGATTATGGCAGAGTATAAATATCTTACAAACTAATCTTTTTTATGTGGATCGCACCAACCCGTTACCCTCACCGTACCGGCCATTGCTTTACGGAGAAGGGATTCCCCAAGCTTCTGAAGAATCTTGCCCGTGAGCAGAAGTTCACCCCTCAGCAGCTACGTAACCTGAAAGCCTTGTACCTCGGTACAGACTTTCAGGAGTACCTCGACGAAGAAGGTATCTATCGCCGCTCCAATGGCCTCTGGCGCCTCGGCCGCCGTCTGCATTACGCCTACCGTGTCTCGTCAGTATTCAAGCTCGTAGAGCGCTCAGGCATGTTCTGGTGTTATTACAATAACACCGGAGAAATGATCGCCTTCAAATCGCCTGCCACGTGGCGGAGGATGGGAGGCCAGATGAGCCTGGAAGGCTCCAACTCCTAACTTTTATTTTTTCACTTTTCACTTTTTTATGGAAAACAATCTCATTCTCACCGGTTTCGTTACCGGATACACTTGCCTCCAGGAGGCCGACGCTACCCATGGTGGCAAGTATCAGTTCATGACTCTCGAGCTCCGCACCGACGAGCCACTGCCACAGACGCCAGTACTCTATCTCACCGGCGCTCTGGCCGTACAGCTCAGCAGCTGCCAGCTCACTCCGCAGACACAGTTGCGTGTCTATCTGCGCATCTACTCGCGTCCTTACGTCGACCGTGATGGCGTGGAGCATAAGAGCAACGAGGTGACGTGCTGGAAGATCGACGTACTCGATCTGGATGGCAATACGATCTTTACTTGCCGACGCTCATGAGGTGGTTCAAACATCCTGTCAATGCGTCGCGCGAACTTCCCGTGCGACGCATCCGCACCGACTATGGCTACCAGGGTGTAGGAATCTTCTGGTGCATTGTAGAGCGCGTCGTTCAGGAGAATGGCATGATCTCGCTCGACGACCTCGTGTGCGAATTCGGTGGCAAACACTTCAATAACGGCAAGGTCCGATCGCTCGTCTGCAACTGTGGTTTCTTCACCGTGAGCGAAGAAGGAAGCCTGGTCAATCTGGCCGAGCAAAGTCCGAGCAAAGTCCGAGCAAAGTCCGAGACAGCGCGCGCAAACCTTTTAAATACTTTAGATAAAGAAGAAAGATATAAGAAAGATTCGAGCATAGAAGCTCTCATCTCCGCCTCCTCCTCCGAATCTGAAAAGGAATTTTATCAGCGCATGAAGGTCGAGTACCCCCGCGTCTGCCAGATGGCCGAGCCGCTGACCTTCGCCGAGATGCAGCGCCTGCTCAATGTCTATCCACGCGAGCGGATCCACATGGCGCTCAACGATATGGAGAACTATCCGAACCTGCTCACCAAATATCTTTCGGCCAACCGAACCCTACGCAAATGGATCAAGTAACACCTCCGAACAAAACCCCGAAGCCACTCCCCGTCGCTCAGGTGCATGTGGAGAGCGAACAGCTCGAAGCCGCCATGCTCAACCGCCTGCTTTCTGACGTCCACGCGCCGCTGCAGGTCATGCATCTGCTCACCGACGACTGTTTCATCGACCCCATGCACCACGCGCTCTTCCGCGCCATCAGCGAGCTCTATGCCGCGGGTGTCGAGATCTCGATCGTATCGGTCACCGAACAGCTACGCAACACCGTCACGCCCGAAC
>JAZUDJ010000059.1:0-14099 GCA_045639585.1 Bacteroidales bacterium | reverse complement strand
AGCGGTCCTGGCTCACAGCAAGTACTCGACAGCTGGGGCTTCGGCTTCGAGCAGTATCTCGTGCAGCAAGGCTTTGTATCTGTATGTTTCGATGGTCGTGGCACAGGTGCTCGTGGCGCTCAGTGGGAGCGTCAGACCTATTGCCAGCTCGGCGTCAAGGAGAGCGAGGATCAGCTCTCTGCTGGCCGTTATGCAGCAAGCCTTCCATACGTTGATGGCAGCAAGCTCGGCATCTGGGGCTGGAGCTTCGGTGGCTACAATACCTGTATGACTATGTGTGGCGGCAATGATGTCTTCGCTGCAGGTGTAGCTGTGGCTCCTGTTACCGACTGGAAGTTCTACGACTCTGTCTATACCGAGCGTTACATGCGTACCCCTCAGCAGAATGCCGACGGCTACAAGGCTGCCAGCTGCTTGGAGCGCGCTTCACAGCTCAATGGCAACCTCCTCATTGTCACTGGTACGGCCGACGATAATGTGCATCCTCAGAACACCTATGAGTTCGCTGAGATGCTTGTACAGGCCGACAAGGACTTTGACATGATGACCTATACCAACCGCGATCATGGTATTCGTGGTGGCAATAGCAATAATCATATATATACTAAGGTGTATAAGTATTTCAAGGATCATTTGAAGTAATCCCAATAATTATATAGAATGAAAAAACTATTTATCCTTGTTGCTACCGCCATGATGAGCCTTGGCTCGGCAGTAGCTCAGCAGTCGGTCATTGACAAGATGATCGAAGAAAGTAACAAAAATCCACAGGCTGGTCATTTCCTTGATGTCCTGACTGGTCGTTTCGGTGGTCGTATCCTGGGTTCTGATGCCTTTGAGAATGCAGAGGCTTGGATGGTACGCGAGTTTCAGAAGTGGGGTGTAGATGTACGCCTCGAGGAGGTAGGTGAGTTGCCATACGGCTTCAATCGCGATTATTGGACTGGCCGCGCCATCGGTGCTGAGGAGTTCGGCCTGCGTGACCTGCACTTCGTTACTCCTTCATACACCAGCGGTACTCACGGTATTCAGATGGGCCATGTAGTCCTTGAGCCACAGACCGAGCAGGAGTTGCAGAAGATGAAGGGTACCCTCAAGGGTGCTTGGGTTCTGGTCAACGGTACCAGCAATGGCTTCGCTATTGGCCACTCTCACAAGAATGACTCTATCCGCGCTAAGGTCAAGGCTGAGAACGTCGAGATTGCTAAGCGTAACCGCGAGGGTATGATGGCTGCTCGTATGAACGGTACTGCATATAAGCCAGAGCCATTGCAGCAGTATCCAGCTCTCTATTTCGATGAGATGTGTGAGGCTGGTGTTCTCGGTTTCATCCAGAGTGCTGATGTACCTCTCAAGGCTCATTATGACCGTGCTATGATTGACGAGAAGATTGTCACTGATTTTGATAGCCTTCCAACATTGCCAGACATCAAGCTTGACGCTTATCAGTACGATATCGTAAAGAAGCTCGCTTCAGAGCGTCGTCGCTTCTGGTTGGAGTTCGACATCCGTAACCACTTCAAGCTCGGTCCTGTTAAGTACTACAACTTCGTAGCTGAGATCAAGGGTACTGAGTTCCCTGACGAGAAGGTTATTGCTATGGGCCACCTCGACTCATACGACGCTGCAACAGGTGCTGTTGACTGCGGTACCGGTATCTCTCCTCTCATGGAGATGGCTCGCCTCCTTGCTACTGCTGGCGCTAAGCCAAAGCGTACCATCGTCTTCATCGGCACAGCAGGTGAGGAGTTCGGTATCTGGGGTGCTGACGGCTATTGCAAGACTCACGAGAAGGAGCTTGACAAGATCTCTGCTGTCTTCAACCGTGACTTCGGTATTGAGCCACCAGTAGGTATTGCAGTTCCTGAGTGCATGTACAACGACCTTGAGGCTGTCAACAAGCCACTCGTTGAGACTGCTACCAAGGCTTGGCCATTCACCTACACCAAGGGCGCTGCTCACCGTAAGCCAGCAGGTCTCGCAGGTTCTGACTACTCTGCATTTGCTATGCGTGGCGTTCCAACTCTCGACTTCACCTGTGAGGACGTTTATGGCTTGAACTTCACCTATAGCGAGATCTGGCACACAGAGCGTGATATCCTCAACAAGCAGAACGCTGACTACATGCAGCGCACCGCTCTCGTAACTGCTATCGAGCTCCTCGGCATTGCCAACCTCGACCACCAGCTCTCACGCGATGGTTTCTTCGAGGCTCCTAAGGCTGCAGCTCCAGCTAAGGGCAAGAAAGCTAAGAAGTAACGTCGCGGACGTTACTTCTAACTATCAGGTGACAAATATAAATAGCACCACCCTCGCTACATTTAGTTGTAACGAGGGTGGTGTTTTTATGCTGTCGTCCAATCTTGCGATTTATACGTCCCGCTGTGCAGTAATTGGTAATTAGTAATTTGTAATTCGAAAATATCACTTATTTTCGAGATAATACCCGATTCCTCCGCTGATCAGCATCAGAGAAATCTCGCAGACCTTGGCGTCATACTGTACCTGCAGGAGACGCTCCTCTGCGTCGAGGAGGCTCTTCTGTACCTGTCGCATATCGAAACCGGAAATCTCGCCAAGCTTGTAGCGCTCCATGGCAATCTCGAGGTTGTCTTCGGCAATAGAGAGGTTCTGCTGCTGGAGAGCGAGGAGCTGGAGGTTGTTGTTATAGGCCTGCCAGAAGGTGGTGAGGTCGGCGTGGAGTTCAATCTCTGCCTGTTCGCGCTGCAGCTTGCGGTTCTCGATGGTGAGCTGAGCGTTGCGGCGCTCACGGCGACGATTGCCGTCATAGAGATTGATTCCCAAGGTAAGACCACCGCTGAGCGCCTGGTTGTCACGCTTCAGTATCGCGCTCTCGCCGTAGTGATTGAAGTTATAGGCGTACTGCGCGTTGAGCTTGAGGTACGGATAGTTGCGTGAGAGAATCTTCTTATAGTCCAGTTCTGCGGACATCGTATTCTGCGAAGCGCGGAGCAACGACGAGTTGGCATTGAGCGTCTGCTGCCAGAGAGGTTCGAGCATCAGGTCCTCGCGTACGACGATACTGCTGTCTGGCACGCTGATCCACTGGGTGATGTTCGGATTAGACATCAGCTCATTGAGATTGATCAATGTGTTGCGTACCGTCTGCTGCTGCTTGACGTATTGTGCACTGTCTGCATTGAAATCCACGCGAGCCAGGTGATAGTCAAGGCCAGAGAATCGTCCCGTCTGGTAGTTAAGCTCGGCAATACGCAGGCGCTCACGAGAGAGGCGCAGCGCATAGCGGTAATGAGCGCGACGGATAATCTGCTGTATATAGTTATAATACTGCGAAGTAATGTCGGCGATGAGATCCTCGGCGGCAATACGCGTGTCCGTCTCACCTCGCTGCTCCAGGAGTCGGAGCTGGCGCAGATTGGTCTGGATCTTGAATCCGTCAAACAGCGTCCAGTTAAGTGTCGCACCAGCATTCAGTCCATAGTCAAAGACGCCAGAGGTACTCGATTCCTCACCCGTAGCACGCGAAGTGCTATGCTCCGACAAGGTCTCGGTAGGGCGATAACCTGCCGTCAGATCCAACGTCGGCAACGCTCCTGCATTGGCCAATGTCGCATTGTTATGTGCAGCCTGCTCATCGTTGCGGACAATCTGCAGCTTCAGGTTCGATTCGAGTCCGCGGCGCAGACAGTCCTGCAGCGTATATACCAGTCGCTCAGGACGTGCTGGCGCTGCCGTAGAGTTATCCTGCGCTTGCAAAGAATAAGTGCAGCAGAGCAAAGCTAAGATACTAAAAATCTTATTCATTATATATAATAGAATACGTCAAAATTACTAATCACTCTTCCTCTACCTTACTTCTGTCCGTCGAAATATAGCTATAGATCGCCGGAACAATATACATCGTCATAAACGTAGAGATCAGCATACCTCCGACTACTGCAATACCCATCGCAATACGCTGATTACAACCTTCACCTGTAGCGTAAGCCAGCGGGATAAGTCCGAGGATGGTCGATGAACTGGTCATTAGAATCGGGCGCAGACGCTGTTTGGCCGCCTCACAGATGGCCGTGAGCTTATCGACACCTGCCTCCTGCTTCTGGTTGGCAAACTCCACGATGAGAATACCGTTCTTCGCCACAAGTCCGATAAGCATGATGATACCGATCTGGCTGAAGATGTTCATCGTAATACCGTTGAGCGACATGAAGATCAATGCACCCGCAATAGCCAGTGGCACGGTAAGCATGATGATAGCAGGATCCTTGAAGCTCTCAAATTGAGCCGCCAGGATAAGGTAGATGAGCAGGATGGCTAGGAGGAAGGCGAACATAAGGCTCGAAGACGACTCGCGGAACTCCTTCGAGTCACCCGAGAGTGCGGTTCGGAAGGTATCATCGAGCGTCTCTTTGGCGATGCGGTCCATCTCATCGAGACCTTCACCGATGGTGTGACCTTCTGCCAGGCCAGCTGAGATGGTAGCCGCCACGAAGCGGTTGTAGCGGTAGAGGCGGGGAGGAGCAATGCCACCCTTCAGGTCAATGAGGTTATCCATCTGGATCATGGCCTGATTCTTGTTGCGGATATAGATTGACTTCAGGTCGGCAGGCTTGTTACGCTGCTGGCGGTTGATCTCTCCCTTGATCTCGTACTGCTTGCCGTTCATATAGAAGTATCCCATACGCTGTCCCGAGAGTGCATACTGCAAGGTCTGAGCCACGTCACGCGTGGTGACACCCAGGATGCTGGCCTTATCACGGTCGATGGCCAGACGCGCCTCAGGCTTACTGAACTTGAGGTTCACATCGGCCATACGGAACATCGGATTCTCGTGCACCTTCGCCATGAAGGTAGGCAATACCTCCTGCAGCTTCTCAATGTTGGTAGCCTGCAGTACGTACTGGATAGGCTGACCACCACGACGTCCGCCGAACGATGACTGCTGCTGCACGAAAGAGCGCGCCTTGGTCTTCTTCGAGAGAGCCTGAGTGATCTTAGCTGCCACATCCATCTGCGAGTAGTCACGCTCATTGATGTCCTTGAGCGTCACGCGGATGTTGCCGCTGCCCGAAGTCACACGTGCCGTGATATTGTCTGCATCGTGGCAGATAGAGTCGACGACGTGATTGACGTCCTCGGTGTAGTCGCGTATATATTCATAGGTAACACCCTCGGTACCAGAGGTATTGACGGAGATAGACGAACGGTCCTCCAGTGGAGCCATCTCAGAAGGAATGTCGTTCCAGAGCCAGAGGATAATGGCCACCATCACGCCGATGATAGGGATGGCTACCCAGCGGCGCTTCATCACCGCCTGCAGGCTTCGGTCATAGAGGCTGTTGAGCCCGACGAAGAATGGCTCCGACCAGCGATAGAAGGCGTTCTGCTGCTTGCGTCGCACCAGAATCTTGGTCGAAAGCATCGGGGTGATGGTCAATGCAGCAAACGAAGAGATACACACCGTACCGGCAATCACGAGACTGAACTCGCGGAACAGGCGGCCCGTAATACCCTCCATAAACACGATCGGGAGGAACACGGCCAACAGCGTGACGGTGGTAGAGATAATGGCGAAGAAAATCTCCTTTGCACCCTCGATACCCGCCTGGCGTGGACGCATACCTTTCTCTATTCGCACGTAGATGTTCTCTGTCATTACGATGGCGTCATCCACCACAAGACCTACCGAAAGGACGATGGCCAGCATGGTGAGGACGTTGATAGAGAAGCCGCAGACATACATCACGAAGAAAGAGCCGATAAGCGAGATCGGGATGACGATGCAAGGGACGAGCGTGACGCGCCAGTCGCGCAGGAAGAGGAAGATGATGATGATAACGAGGAGCAACGCCTCGAAGATCGTGGTCTTAACCTCATCGATAGAAGCGCGGATGAAGCGTGTATTGTCGAAGCTGTACTTGAAGTGTACGTCCTCTGGCAAGTCCTTCTGCATCTGCTCCATACGCTTATACACGGCGTTGGCAATCTCGATGTGGTTAGCACCTGGCTGTGGGACTACGGCGACACCTACCATCGGTACGCCATCCATCTTCATGTAGCTCTTGATGTCGGCAGGACCCAGCTCTGCACGACCAACGTCACTGAATCGGATGATCTGATTGCCTGTCTGGCGGAGGATCAGGTCGTTGAACTCCTTGGCCGTGTGCATCAGTCCCATGGTTCGTACGGTGAGCTCGGTGGTGTTACCTTCGATACTACCTGAAGGAAGCTCTACGTTCTCCTTGTCCACGGCGTTCTTCACGTCCATAGGCGTAATGCCGTAGCCGGCCATCTTGACCGGGTCGAGCCAGAGACGCATACAGTAGCGCTTCTCACCCCAGATGCCGACGCTACTTACGTCAGCGATGGTCTGCAACTGCTCCTTGACGGTGAGGTCGGCAATCTCGCTGAGTTCCAGCAGGCTTCGCTTATCGCTCTGCAAGGCCACCATGAGGATTGGCATAGCATCAGCATCGGCCTTCGATACGGTAGGAGGATCACAGTCGCGAGGCAAGAGACGCTGTGCACGTGACACCTTATCACGCACGTCATTGGCCGCCGTCTCTAGGTCTACCGAAAGCTCAAACTCTACGGTGATACGGCTCGAACCCTGCGAACTCACGCTCGAGAGCGAGCGGATACCCGGGATACCGTTGATGTTCTGCTCCAGTGGCTCCGTGATCTGATTCTCGATGACGTCAGCGTTCGCACCAGGGTACGAACAGTTGACCGAGATGATCGGATTGTCCACCGAAGGATATTCTCGCACGCCCAGATAGGTATAGCCGATCAGACCAAACAGGATGATGATGATGGTCATGACCAGCGCAAGGACAGGGCGGCGTATGCTAAGTTCTGAAATGTTCATTTCTAGTCTTTTGAACTACTCTAAACTCTAAACTTTCAACTCTAAACTTTTTATTCCACCACGTCGAGCGTTACCGGCAATCCCATTCTCAGCTGCAGCGTACCCGAGGTGATGATCGTATCGCCTACGCTGAGGCCACGGAGCACCTGCACTTCGCCAGCCGTACGGATACCCGTCACAATCTCTACTGGCATAGCCTTACCTGCACGGTAGCAGAAGACCTTATCTACACCCATTTCTGGCACGATGGCCTCCGAAGGGATGACCAGCGCGTCGCCGATCTCAGCCTTCTTAAGCGTGATGCTGGCATACTGGCCCGGGAGGAGCTTGCGGTTGCTGTTGGCATAGAGTCCACGTGCTGTGAATACGTGCTGATCTCTATCTACGGCCGACTCCACGGCATAGACCTGCGCATGGAACGCCTCCTGGAAACCTTCCACGTTGAAGTCCATATTTACACCTTTATGAATCTGAGAAGCATAACGCTCAGGCACGGAGAATTCGATCTTGAGAGGAGAGATCTTGGTGAGCTTAGCCACCACCGTGCTAGGAGTGGCGTACGCACCGACAGAGACCTGACGCAGACCGATGACGCCATCAAACGGGGCATGCAGCTCTGTCAGCTCAATGCTGACCCTCACGCCTTCAATCTCGGCTTCGAGCGTGGCCAGTTTAGTCTTAGCCTCCTCGTATGCCTCCTGGCTGGCAGCATCTTTCTTGAGCAACTGCTCCTGACGATATACACGGTTTTTGGCGAGATCAAGCTGCGCTGTCAGCTGCTTGAGCTTTGCCTCCAGAGGCTTGTCATTGACCTTCGCCAGTATCTGGCCTTTGCGCACAGCAGTACCCTCGGTGAAACGGATATCCGTAATCTTTCCCGAGGTTTCGAACGAGAGGTTGACCTCCTCATCGGGGAGGATCAGACCTGTAGTAACAAATTCATCCGTGAGGCCAGATGGCTTGATCAACTTGCCATTGACATTGAGGATCCTGTTTCCTCCTTTACCACCGCCACCACCTCTTGCAGGCGACTGGTCAGCTTTGGCAAGCTCTTCATTGACTTTAGGCTGCTGGTACCAATATCCACCAGCAATAATAGCAACAGCGGCGGCTGAGATCAGTCCCCACTTCAGTTTTTTATTCATTGATTTATTCTTTTTCTATGAAATGCGCCGCATTTCTTGTGTTTTTAATGTGATATACGATCTTAAGACTCTACTGAAAGTAGAAAGTTTAATTACAAAAGTCGATTTTTTATAAATAAAGTACTTTTTTTTAGGAGATACAAGTGTTTTTAGGGATACAAGAGATTCAAGGGAATCGATTCTTCTTCAATATTGAAGCCAGAAGATTCGGCTGGAAGCCGATACAGCCTCAAAGAGGCTTAGTAATCATCAAATAATGGTGTCTATCTGCTCAGCATACATAGCAAAATCTTATATTCCCCTCTGGGAAAAACATGAAAATTCTCATTTTCTTCAAGCAATCTGAAAAAGAAAACCTTTTATGTATCTTTGCGCCCGTAATTCATACACGAGCTATGCTCATGAAAAGACACACTGGTGTGATTTCATAAAGGATCTTGGAGTATAATACATTATTACTAATCACTCCGTATACTGGATTCATCAACTAGGCTACGGCTAAATCCTATTTTTATGATGAACAATATGTCTAAAGTGAGGCTGATGGCCGCACAGGGGATGCTATGTGCCTATTTATTGGCCTCCTGCCAGCCGTATGAACCCTACACGCAAGAGCAAGTTTTCAAAGGTGCATACAATAAAAACTTTACTCGAATGTACGGAGAAATTAATCCCTCTACAAATTGGGATTTCTCAAACAAATTGCCTTTATGTGAGAAAGAGACCTTAACACGAGGTGATGCTGATGAGTTGGCGGCTATCGTAGATCAGAACGGGTATTTCGAGGTAGACAAAAACCTGTTTTCGGAAGTTACGAAACGGATCAAAAGCAAAGAAATAACAGACAAAAGCTTTGCCTTCCTCATTGGAGAGAATGACTACTTTGACATATTTCCTGTCTACCTTACTTCTTCTACTACAGGAAAAATCAGCTGGGCGCTGCAGATGTTTGTTGACAATCAGAATGTTATCAACAGTACTGATCCATATTATCCAGGATGGAAAATAGGAGATAATGTAAAAGTCAGAATTGAGTCAGGTGGCCTATATTATAAATTCACTTACAACAGTGCATGCAAAGAATATGGCCTTATCTCAAAACCCATTATTCGATACGTTAACGATGGGAAGAAAAAACTAATGCATTTTTCTCTATTTATCTCAAGAGAAAATTTATCCATTGCAAAATATGCTATCTACGAATCTCAACAGAGCTCGCTTCATTATCAAATGAAAATACTAGATGTACCCAAGCCTTCCTGCATCGGAGAAAATCTGAACACTCTCTTTGTGGCTTGTGATGCAGCAGATATTGATGCCCCATCTCCGATTCCAGGAGGATACAGGTATCAATCTCTAGTTTTCATGATTGTAGGGCCTCGTATTCCGCAAGTTCTTTACGAACGGAAAGACAATCAGGGAGATAGATGGATAGATTATTGCAGTTCTGGCAAAAGATATATGATAGAAGACTTGGGATCAGCCTCCGATTTTGACTTTAACGATATCGTAATTGACGTCGAAGAAATCAGTGCAACACCTATTGTCATGAACCAAGTTCCTTCCCATACCACATTAGCCAACTTGACTACAATCGGGCTCGGGCAAACACAGGAAGAGCAGAACCTCGCCACACTACGTTTCCTTTGCGGCACCAAGCCTTTCAGACTGGCCATTGGAGAGAGCACACTCGGAGTGGTAACAGATCCTACGAATCAAGAGCAGACCCGTAAACAACTTCTTCAAGAAGAACTAGGGGAAGAAGCCACCTATTTTGAGGGACCTATGAAAATTGAAGGATGGGAGCCAAATATTCAAGTCTCAATACCAGACTGGAATCCATCGAGCAATAAAGTATCTGTTGAAGTATGGCCTAATGGTACAAGTGACTTTACTGAAGGTGGATGGATAGCACAATTCCCTAGCACAGGAGAAGTCCCATTCATGATGGCACTGCCAACAATAACCCAATGGAGTCCGGAAGGTATTCCATTCACCGGATGGCAGATGTATATTCCTCAATAAAAAACTGGTCTTGGAAGCACAAAACCTCCAGGACCAGCTTACGGACTCGCAGAGTAGTGCCCGATGACAAAGCACCAAAAAATCAACTGTAGCACTGTAGCGCGTAGCAGATTTTATCGCTTTTTATAGATAAACCGCCCGGCAATCTCATCCCACTCCACATACCCGCGGCTCATCCACGTGCGGAGCGTCGAGTCACCCTTGCCCACCTTGCCGTAGCAGCTGCGCAGCCCCTTGAGCCACGCTATGACTATGCAGCGATAAGACAGCACACGGTAGGCCTCGCTCTCCATCTGGTTGGCCAAGGCGTCACACTCGCCCACCAGCTCTTCCTCCAGCTTTTTCGCCTGCGGGCATTCTATGAGTCCGTTCGCGCAGTCGAGATGGTCAATGTAGCCACGGAGCTCCTGCGCAAAACTCTCATCATAGATACCCATCACCGGCATTCCCGCCGAGGCGCTCTCTTCCTTGAAGATCGTGCACACGTCCAGTCGGCTCACCGTGCCGTCATTCACCGCGCGGTTGAAGAACTTGCGTACAAAGCGAAAAGGTGCAAAAGTGAGAGGGGTCAGGGCTACACCTTATATTCAACCGTACAATCATCCGCGACATGCGAAATCCGCAACTGCTCTTCATCGAACACATAGCTGCAAGACTGACTCGGTGGCGTAGGCAGCAGATTGATGCCCAGAGCGTCCTCCATCTCTGCAATACTTTTCAGCGAATGGTTGATATTGCCAGCAAGAATCCTGCTCACATATTGTGAAGACACCCCCAGACGCTGGGCAATATCTGCTCGCGACAGTCCATTGAGCTGCATATAATCGATGATCTTGAGTGAGATACTCATTGACCAGCGGAGCCAGCGTTCATTCTGTATACGATATTGTGCATCCTTCTCAAACTCAGAAGGAGCAGCACTCTCGTGCTTCTCCAGAAACTGTATTGCCTTGCTTTTCATCATCATTTCTCATTTACATAATCAATAAAACTATCCTGATCAAAGATGCCGTTCGCCTTGAGGTAATCCCTACAAGCATTCAGTTTGTCAAGCTCCAGTTGTGTATGTGGCCTGTCCTGCATAGCAGCTGTCAGCTTAATAGCACCACCAGTTACGACATAAACATTCGGTTCAAGACGAATGGCATAAATCCGGAGCCAACTTGCGTGCCTCTGACGATCCCAATTACGAGCCTTCTCACGGGTAAGTTCCCGAGCCCTGTCATCGGTAAGACTCAGCGGATGAAAAAGTCCATCCAACTGCTCTGTATAAGGGAAATCCAGGATCATGCGCTGCAACTCATGCGCATCATCATAGGTATCCTTTATTGCGTCCGACAATAGTTCGACATGAAAGAATGCCTTGAGGTCCTGCATGTTTGCCAGGAAGAAATCAAGCAGATAATTAGCATTCGTCCACTGGCGGAATAAGATTGTAAGCTCATCGCAATCCTTATTAGGATCCTTTACCGCCCAAAGGTGGTTATACCCAGATATAGATCTGACAAATTCCATATTTTAGTTATATTATGGCACAAAGGTAATAAATAATTGCATATTCCGCAACTTATAAGTTTCCTGTTGGCATTATTTTTATTGAAAAGAACAGATATAACACTGCTTTGCAACTTATAAGTTTCAAAATCAACAGGGCATCTTGCACAGAATACAACAAAAAACAAAACAGACGATCCTCACGGACTATCTGTTTTCCCCATAACAGTACAAACCCTGTACTATTTCTTTTTTCTTCGCTGCAAAGATGATGCTTTTTCTCCGAATAAAAAAATAAAAGCACAACTATTTCTCTGCATTAACTATAATTGGGCGAAAAAAGGAAAGGGAATAGGCGGATTCCCTATTCCCTTAACAAATATTATGAATCGTGGGAGCTATACGTATTCTATCTGCCCCCCTCTCAAATCTTCAGTTTTCCCGAGAGAATCCTGTTCCTGACCGATTTCACCGCAGGTTTGTAATACTCCATTTCCATGCCTTTCACAGTGCGGATCAGCTCGTCCATCAGTTCCGGATAGAATTGGCTCATGCGGTAGGCCAGTTTCATGCAGAGCGACTGAATTCCAGGGTATTCGTTTACATCTGCCATGTGCTCCAGACAGAAATCGAGGAAATCGGTCCTCAGGTCTTCTTCCTGCATCTGTAGGCGTACGATCACGTTGAGCGAAAGTCTTCGCACAGATGAGTTCTCGGCCGACAATGCCAGGTCGATCAGTTCATGCAGGATCGGTTGCAGTTGGCTCAGTTCCTCATCAGTGGCTTTGGTCAATGTCCAGAGTGAATTACGAGCCACCTGATAGTCCTCGTCGTGCATGAAGCGCTGAGCGAAGTGGACAAAATCATCTGTCTCCTTCACTCGTCCGTAAATTCTCAAGGCTTCTCCTTCGCTTCCAGCGCCTTTCAGATCTTCTCGTGTGATGGTGCACATATCTGCTCTTTTCGTGGTTCCTGTGGGGTGCTTTTTTCTTGAGTATCAAAATGGGCTGTCAAAGAGTGGAATAATCAGGTTCAAGTCCTTATCGATATCAATGGCTGCATTCTTGAACTTGGGCGTACCCATGGGGTAGCTCTTGATATTACTGAAGCCAAAAGGTTCATTTGGGATACCCAAGAAGTTGCTGTCCAGTTTACCGTTGCCGTTCTTGTCCTGGAAGATAGCTACGGCATATTTGCCTGCAGCTGGTACATTGATGGTAACGGTAATTTCGTCTTTACTGGCTTTGGTTACTGCACTGGCAGCTGTAGTTTTCATGTAGTTTTGCTCATCATACACTCCAATCTTCAGTGTACCAGTGTGTTCCTTTATATTCTTGATGGTAATGGTCAGCTTTTGTGCGGATACTGAAAAGGTACACAAAAGTATGCAAAGGCATCCAAGAATCATCTTTTTCATTATTCGTTTCATTGCGGTTTATAATTCATGATGACTATCTGCTGCAACTGAGCCAAATAAGCGCATGGAAACGAAACCGAACCTCTGCTTAAGCTCAGTAGCATGCATCTTCAAAAGATCAATACATTCTTTTCTCGTTTTCATAATCGACATTATTTGCGGCAAATATAGACATCTTTTTCCGAACTACAAAAAAAACGAAGAAAAAACATCTTTAAGTCATAAGCATTGACTCAAAGATCATAGAATTAGCCCGATTCTTCCATCCGAAAAAACGATGTTTTGTCATTCGCGTATTTGAATTTTGAGGAAATGCATCACTATGTAAAATGCGCCACGCGTTATCTGGGGCAAGATCAGCATCTCACTTCTTGTGGGGTGCTTTTTCTTTTTCGTTTTTTTAGTCAACCTTTTCAGTACAAGACAGTCGGAAGATACTGCCCTCCAGGCAGCTCTATAGAGAGATTCCTTTATCCGGCAGCAACTTTGGTGCAACCGGTTACTAATAGTGCAGCCTTCCAGGCTGGACATCTTTCAACTAAATTGAAGAAGACAACCTTTTCAGGAAAAAACTCAACCTTTTCAGTTGAGAAAGTCAACGTTTTCAGTACGGATGTCTACGTTTTTAGGACGAAAATGGTCAACTTTTAGCCGGGTTAGGGGTGTTTTGGGGCGGAAAAAGTCAACTAAAACCAGGGTTAGTGTCTACTTGTAGCGCAGATAAATGATTGAAAATCAGCGAAAATCCGGTTGTAAATGTGCTACGCGCTACAGTGCTACAGTTAGATTTTGACCAAAAAAAGGTAGAATTTATTCTTTATATATATATTTATATATATATAAAATTTCACTTTGAGTTTTTTCCGGTAAAAAATCAACTGTAGCACTGTAGCACTGTAGCGCTTTTGGCGGGAAAATTAGGCCGCTTCGGGTGATTTTTTGCGAGATTTCAAAATTTTTTTGACTTTATTTCATCCTATTTCATCCTATCTCACACAGCTCATCGGGGCATGAAAAAAAGTGCGTATCTTTGCACCGTCAAAAGGACAAATCCCGGGCTGGACTTTTGGCAAAACCTAAACTTTAACTTAACTATTAAACTTTAACTCTAAACTCTTAACTTTTATGCAGAGCATAAACAACCTACCTTTCGGCCAGCTCAAGAATG
>JAZUDJ010000058.1:0-30641 GCA_045639585.1 Bacteroidales bacterium | reverse complement strand
AGAGAGGCTCGCGGTTGTCGAGCGCGCAATGCACAAAGATGACACCAGGGATGACGATCTTCTCCTTCCAGACCATGCGGTCGGAAAGCTTCACTCTGACGCGTGCCACTGGAACGTAACACTCCATCAGCATCTTGGCAGGATCGATCTTCACAAAGAGATCCTCCTCCTTCGGCTTGCCGCGGCGGACACTCTTCTTCTCCTGTTCGATACCCATCAGGTAATCATGTATCTGGAACTCATGCTGTGGATGAACATAGCAAGCATACCAATGCACTTCGCGATTGAATTTCAGCTTCTCGCGCTGCCTCTTGACAACTTCATCATCGCACTCCGAGAGTTTGCGGAGTGTCTTTTCTGGTTCTGGCATGTAATATTATAATTAAATGTTAATTGTTAAGAGTTAAGAGTTATCACTCCGAGCAGACGCTTGGTCATCACGGACCAAGAATACTGCTGCTTCTCATCGATGATTCCCTCCGTGAAGTCCGGACGATGTTCGGCAAAATCCTGCAGCGCAGCAGCAATGGCCTCGACCGTAGGTTCGACGGCATAGCCGACTTTGCCGCCTGGGACGATCTCAGGAAGGCCTCCTACACTAGTCACTAACATCGGCTTCTCAAAGTGATAAGCGATCTGCGTGACACCCGACTGCGTGGCGGTCTTATACGGCTGCACGATGAGGTCGGCGGCAGAGAAATAATAGCGCACCTCACTATCGGGGATAAACTCCGAGCGCCACACGAGCGCGTCCTCCAACTGGAGCTTCTCGGCCAAAGTATGATACTTGGTGCCATCGGTATAGAACTCACCGGCGATAATCAAGTTGAAGGGAGGAGTGGGTAGTGTGGAGTGAGGAGTATGGGATTTTGCCTCGCAAAATGCTTCGAGTAACCAGTCGAGGCCTTTATAGTCGCGGATCAGACCGAAGAAAAGGAAATAACGTCGGTTGGGATCCAGACCGAGATGAGCACAGGCCTCTTCGCGCGAGACTTTCTCGCCAAAGTTATCGTACAACGGATGCGGTGAGAAGACGGCAGGGAGCTGCGCATTGAACACCTTGATGTCCTCGAGCACCGACTTAGAGAGCGAGACGGCAGCGTCGATCGAACCAATGAAATAACGGCTGAACAGCTTGTCTCCCGGACGCGACTCGTGCGGGATAAGGTTGTGTAGCAAGGTTACCACCTTAGTGTGACCATTGCGTCGAGCAAGACGGCATACAGTACCGAGCGCCGGTGCCATAAAGGGGAGCCAATAGGCAACAATAAGCACATCAGGGCATTCCTTTGCGATGCGACGGCCGGTGCTCCACCACGACAGGGGGTTGCAGCTATTGAGGCTGCGCACTATTCGTAGGTCGGAAGGCGCAGGCTCTACACTGTACTGTGTCTTGCCTGGAAATAGGAAGCCTGGATACTGCAGCGTAAAAGTATAGAGACGGACGTTATGGCCTTCAGCCTGAAGCTGAAGCGCCAGACGTTCGTTGAACGCTGCGATTCCACCACGATAGGGCCAGGCGGGACCGAGTATTGAAATTTTCATGAAAATTTCAATAAGTTAAAAGTTAAAAAGTTAGAAGTAAAAGGTTCCCTTAGTAGAGTCCCTTAGTTTCTCTTGGTTTCCCCTAGAATCCCTTTTATCACACATCCCGCGATAATCAGATACATCATGATGACAAAGGCCATGGAGAGCAGATTGCCCTTTTCGACCGACTCAGGACGGAACTCGAAGCGGATATGGTGCTGGCCAGCAGGGACGTTGAGCGCACGGAGCAAGTAGTTGACACGGAAATGCTCGGCAGGCTCGCCATCGATCGTAGCTTTCCAGCCATGAGGATAGTAAATCTCGCTGAAGACGATGGTACCGTCCTGTGAGGACTGCGCATCGTACTCGAGATACTCAGGAGTATACTTAGTGAGCTTTACAGAAGCAATGCTATCGGCCGCATTGACAATCTGAGCATACTCTGGATAGCCTTTGAGCTGCGAGGCAAACTCTTTGTCGAGGACAGCGGTGGTATGAAGATCATACTCCATCAGGCCGTCGCACTCTTGGTTAGGGGTATCGACGACGACGAGGGTATCGACATACCAAGCATTGCCCATGGCATTCGGATTGAGCTGCACGCCGGTCTGACCGGATTCCTGGTCGGCAAAGATGATATACTTCGCATTGAGCATGTCGATGACTGGCCAGTGCATCTTGCTGAGGTGCTCGTCGATGAGGTCCTGATAACGGCGGAGCTTAGCAGCACTATAGCCACCGATAGACTTGAGTCGGTATGAGGTGCGGGCATCGTTGAAGGTATTGGCCGCCAGATTCATGACGCGGAAGTTAGGGTCTTTGTCGTTGTCAAGAATCTGCTTCTCCCATGGCTGTATCTTGAAGGCCTGATCGAAGCTGTTACTCTTGGAGAACATATCATCGTTCATGTAGCGCTTGTCGACTGGCCACATATCGAATAGGATCAAAGCGCCCATGACGAGGGCGACGAGGGAGGTGCCCTGCATCTTATACAGCTTCAGGTAGACGAACAGGAAAACAAAGGCGCAGAGGACGAAGCCGAGGGAGCGGGCCCAGTCGGCCTTGAACATAGCCTCACGCTGCAGGATAATGCCGTCGCTGAGCCAGTCAGGCAACTGTGAGAACATGCCTGCATCGTTAGGACCACTAAAGCCCGAGGTGGTAAGGAAGGCGATGATGAGCAACCCAGCGATGACAGTAGCAGCTATGGTGAGCTGACGGATCATCTGCTTGACGGATGCATCGGCGTTGTATGCCTCTGCCGAACCGTTGGCTGCCTCTACCGCCTGCTGCTTGACGTCACAGAGGCGCTTGAGAGCCAGGAAGCCGAGCAATGGCATGGTAACTTCGGCGATGACGAGGATCGACGATACTGCACGGAACTTATTATACATCGGAACGACATCGAAGAAGAATTTGGTCAAGGACATCCAGTTGTGGCCCCAGGAGAGCATCACCGAGAGGAACGTCACAGCCAGAATTGCCCACTTATAAGGACCCTTGACAATGAACAGACCCAAGACGAAGAGCAGGCACACGATGGCGCCCATATAGACAGGGCCTGCGGTGAATGGCTGGTCGCCCCAGTACATTGGCAGGCTCTGGCAGAACTGCTCGGCCTGCTTACGCTGCACACCCTGCTGGATCATCATCTGGCAAAGCTCGCTGTCACTGCCGACCTTGTAGTTCGACGAACCACCCATATAATCTGGGATCAGGAAGGTCCAGCACTCATCGATGCCATAGCTCCAGGCAGTGGCATAGTCGAGGTCGAGGCCGTCGGTCTTATTCTCTTTATCATTGTCCTTGGCGAGGTCTGAGCCACCACCACGCATGGTCTCCTGGGCATATTCAAGGTTGGTGAAGGTGGCACCAGAACCAGTTCCTAAGCCGATGCCGAACGAGACGACAAAGAGCGCGGTGCTGATGCCGAAGGCCTTCCAGGCTTTACTCTGGATAGCATCCCACAACTCTGCCAGCCAGAAGAAGCCGATGATGAAGCACATATAGTACGACATCTGTGGATGTGGGAAGAAACCGACAGCCGAGCAGATCATGGTCAGGCAGATGCCCGACTTACGATGCCCATGGAAGCTGAGATAGAAGCCCGCTATCACGGCAGCCATCAAAGCGAGCGTAGAAGTCTTGCTGTGGTGGTTAGCACCGATGATGATGAAGAAATAAGATGAGAAGGCGATAGCCAGCGCACCGACGATGCTCAGCCACTTATCGACTTTCATACTGCGGAGCAGTGTGAAGAAGCCTAAGCAATAGAGCAGCACGATGGCGATGACGTTGCTATGTCCCCAGAGGAGCACTTCTCGGATCGGCTGCATCCAGTTCTGAGCGGTGAAGCGGCCACCTCCGATCTGGTAGTTCGGCATACCCGAGAACATAGAGCCTGTCCACCACGTACGATTGCCAGTCTCCTGATAATAAGACACCGCCTCCTGCACGGCTGCACGGCCCTGAATACCATCAGAGGTCGCAATCACTTTTCCATCGAGAACCGGTGACATATAGATACATGCCACGGCAGAGAAGACGATGAGGGCCACAAGATAGGGCCAGAGTTTCTTGATGTAATTCATATTTCGCTTTTATATTATTTCTTTTATTGCTTGTGCGAGCCCTTTCTTAAGCCAGATCCATCCCATGACAAGATTGTATTGATTAAGATGCAAATGTCTGTATCGCGGATCAGCCTTCAGTGAGAAGAAATCCTTCATCAAAGCATTGACTGCCGCCATACGCTCCTTACACCTATGCGGGTTGCGACCCGTAGTCAAAGAGTTTTCGCGCACATTATATATATATAAAGGAGTATCGACACAGGCGATTGTCTCAGCTAAAAGCAGACAACGGGTCAGGAAGTTGGTATCTTCACTGTTCTTGTTGGCAGGAAAACTTAAGTCATTTTCGAGCAAGAACGATCTGCGAAAGAGGAAACAGACCGAAAAGGTGACAAACTTGCTCAGAAAATACTTCTTTTTATCAGGCGTGAATGCACCACTTTCGAGAACAGGATTGCGATGCTCCAGACCATCCTTGCTGCCTCCTCTATATTGGAGCTGGCAATAGCAAAGATCGGTAGAGTGAGGAGTGAGAAGTGAGGAGTGAGGAGTTAATTCTGCTACTTGCAACAGCTTCTCTAAGAAAGTCGGTACCCAAAGGTCATCACTGTCGAGGAAGGCGATAAAATCTCCCTGTGCAGCCTTGATGCCTATGTTACGTGCGACTCCAGGACCTGAATTTACAGGAGTCTCAAGAAAGCGGAAGCGCGGATCATCGCCTATCGTGGTTTGAGCCACAGACATACTGTCATCCTGACCATGATCATCGACGAGGAGGACCTCAAAGTCGGTCATGGTCTGACGCTGCACACTGCGCAAGGTGTCTGCGATATAAGGTGCAGCATTATAGACTGGGATGATGACACTTACTTTCATGAGAATCTGCGCTTGAGTTTATTGGGCCAGTTAGCAACACGCTGTGGCACTTTGATGCTCCAGCGGATCATCTCGTCAACGGTGAAGCCAAGGCGCTCCAGCGGACCGAAGACAGGTCTTCTGAGGCCTCTGGTCTGATAGGCACTATCTATGATGGCATTGATACGGAGCTGATGGTTGACATCCTTACGGTCATTGCCTTCGAAAAGACGTGTGAAGACAGAGACTTTAAAAAGACGAGCAAACCAGGTATGTAGACAAAGCAACTTCTGATCGATGTAGAGCTGCGTGGTGATGGTATCTGCATGACGTGTATTGTCGAGATACAAGGTGCGATCAGGGAAAGTCGCTACCATCCAATGGAAGAAGTTATAATAGGGTTCGATACCTTTATATGCATCTTTCTTCAGCTCGGGAATCAAGCGGTAGGCATTCCAGGCCTTACGAATCTCATGCAGGTTAAAGACGTTGAAGAACGGATTGGTAACCGTAGCTTCGCCCTTGCGTGGCACACCTGGACCGGCATCGCTGCAACCAGCATTGACCCATCCTTCGTTCTCTACCCTCTTCGCTAACGACAGGACGGCATCGAGATCGGTGATAAAACAGTCCTCATCGACATTGATAGCAATGTCGCACTCCTCGTCAGCCAGCATCGTGAAGAAATAACCATCAGCGGTCTGGTCGGTCAGTCGGACACAAGGATAGCCTGCCTGTTCGTAGAGTCCACGACTGAGCAGGTAGAGTTCCTTATTGAACGAACGACAATAGAATTTTATGCGAGGATTTCGAGACATTGCTGGATGCGTTGGATGAATGTATGATGGGTAACGATCTTCTCATAAGCGGCCTGGGCCTGTGCGGTCATGTCATGCAGTAGCGCGTAGTCGATGCTTGCGAAGAGCAAGTCGTAACGATGCTCCTCCTCTGCCTCTAGATCGAGGGTATAGAGGCCAATCTCGCCATTGGGGAATAGTTGCGCAATGTAGGGGTTGGCATCACAGATCTGATAAGCGCCCGTCGCAGCAATCTCATAAACCTTAGGATTGGCACCATCTTTCTGCTGCTCATGATGAATGTTTAAGACGATACGCGCCTTGTTATAATCCTCATTGAGCTGCCGGCCAGAAGCGTTGCGGTTCATATAGACGTCCTTGCGCTCTCGTGTGAGCCATTGCCATGGGTTCTTATACCAAGGCTTGTATTCGCCCCACACCTTAATCTTAAGCTCCGGATAGTGTGCCACGACCGCCTGTATGACCTGCCGACGCTTCTGGCTGTGGAAGATGTCACCAGCAAAGACGAGATCGTAATCATAATGAGGAGTGTGGTGTATAGTGTTAGGAGAATTTTCGTCACGAAAAAGGGGATGATAGATTTCGGGATCGACGGCTTGTGGGAGGAAGTGAGCCTCAACACCATATCGCTCGCAGATAAGCGGGATATCAGTCTGCTCATAACAGAAGACGGCATCGACAACAGGGATGCATTCTTCGCACAGCGGGATATGCGTCATGGAGTCGAAGAACCACAAGGCCACCTTCGCAGCTTTCTCCACGGGAGCAGGATCGTCCTCAAGCTTTCCTCGCCAATGCAGTATAGTGTCGGACAACAGCATATCTCCATTCATTACAAAGACCACATCGGGAAGGAAGTCCTCAAAAGCAAGTTCTGCCTCCAGATGGAACAATGCGCGAGACTCTTTCTTCAATGCCAGTTTATCTGAGGCCAACTTATATCGTATCTTATTATCGAGCGTATAGGGATGCACAGGATTGTCATAGGCCAGTATACGGGTCTCATAACCCAGGGCACGAAAGGCCCGTTCAACGCTCTGGTTGAAGTAATGAAACTTGGGACCGATAATCAATGCTCGCACGATAAAGAAGGTAAAAAGTTATAGAGATAAAAAAGTAAAGTGTTATTTGCCCACGTAAGAGCATGCTAGACTCAGAAGCACTTGACATCCTCGAGATTGACTGCTGCATACTGCACATGCTGGCGACGCTGCTTCCCATTTGGAAGCTTCATATAGTCACCATAGATGTCTGAGAGGCGCTTATGGATATCCTTTGGCGCAAAGACCTTGATACCTTCGAACACTACCTCCTGCAAAGGATAGAGATAGTCGGTGTCGTATGGCTTGCCATTGCCATAGGTCTCAGGGGTCGGACTTAGACGTTGGCTGCTCTTGGGCAGGCAAAACCAGAGACCCTTGAAGAGTACGTACTGCACGGGATACCAGAAGTAGCAGACGATATTGTGAAAGTTGAGCTGCGGATTGTATTTGAAGAAGTTGTAGGCAAATGACACTCTTCGCATAATATAGCGCCAGGGTTTATATGCCATCTTCGGCTGCTCGACGAACTCAAAGATATCGATGAAGATGCCTTTGTGACACGGCTTGCGGAAGTCCTGAAAATTGAAGATAAACAAAGAATGATTATCGCGTATACGCAGGTTTCCACAGCCTACCTCTGACGTCGGATCACTCTCACGCGTCTGTAAGAAGTAATCTCCGCTCAGCTCAGTCTTGGCTATCTCAATAAACTTTCGATAGTCCTCGCTCGGCATATCGACGTCGAGGTCATCGTCCCATGGGATAAACTTACCCTCATGGCGCTTGTAGCCAAGAAGCGTTCCGTAGTCGATCCAGTAGCGCAGATTGTGCTTGCGGCAGATGCGATCGACTTCTGTCAGCATGGCTATAGCACGAAGCTGAACCTTGCGGAGGTTAGAACCCTCCTGTCCATATTGATATAAATCTTCCATTATATCCAGAATTTCTCAGTTTCCTTTTCAAGCTTTACTTCAATCAAGCCTGTCTGCCTCTCTAGAATCATCTCATAGATGCGGGAAGCAAATACTACGTCATGCAATCCAAGGCCATAGTTATAGTCGATGATACGCTGATCTTCAGACCTACGGCCAGGGTCTCTTCCTGCCAGCACCTCTCCTATCTCGTTGTAATCATGATACTGAGGGAAATACTTGAATCCCTTGACATGATCCGTATCATCTCCAAAGACGCGGTCAAAGACTGGATCGCAGTTCTGCAAGCCTCGCATATGGACTGGGATCACAGTGACACCCGGCTTGAAATGCGAAAGATCAGGCACCAACAGGCCATCTGCACTGGTTATGCAACTGATGAAAACATCCGACAATCCTGCCAGCTGATTGATATCATCCATGACTTCGAAGGTGACGTTCTGATAAGCCTTGAAGCGCTCCATGAATAGTTCCGCCTGATCCTTATATCGCAATAGTTTCACGTCGAAATGTCGTTCCGGCTCGTTTTCAAGCAAGCAAAGCATCACTGCGCGTGCCGTATTGCCAAGACCTACCAATCCATAGACTTCTGCATTCTGCTTACGTAATGCCTTGATGGAGGCAGCAGCGACAGCGCCGGTTCGCATCATCGTGATCCAGTCACAATCGACCAATGCCAGCAACTCTCCCGTGTTCGCATCGTAGAGCATCAGGTCGCTACCAAGACTCGGTACTGCTCCTTCTATGCGATGTACTTCCTTGATACCGAAGTATCGTCTCTTCGTCTTATCAGCAGACGCAGGTAAGAGACAAGGCATAGAAGTGAAGAAGTCATTGTTATAAGGATGCACGCTGATCTTGGCAGGTAGCTGTGATTCCTGCTTCATTGCAAAGCTGTCGTAGATCCAGCTGACACATTCTTTGGGCGATATGCCAAGCTGACGTATATTCTGCTGAGAAATAACTATCATACGTTTACATTTGTTTGAAAGCTGCTATCAGTCGTGCATTGTCCTCATGACTGCGTACAGCAATGCGCATATACTGCTTCTTGCCGTCGAAACCTTTCTTGTCAGAGCAGTCGCGCGTCAGGATATTGAAGCGCTTGAGCATACTAAGTACGAGACCATTGGCTGTCATTGGAGGCAGGATCTCACAAAGGAAATAATTGGCCTGTGACGGCATGACGCGCAGGAATGGGATCTGACGCAACTGTCGCTCAAAGTCGTCACGCTCTGCGATGAACTTATCACACGCCAGTTTATAGTCCTTCTCGTACTTATTGAAGATCTGCATGAAGAACTCTGCAAACGAGTTAATGTTCCAGATACTGACCATTTTCTTCATCTTAGCGATGATCGTCTTATCGGCCGAACACAGGATGCCCAGACGGATGCCTGGCACACCATAGCTCTTAGAGATGCTCTTCATCACCACCAGATGCGGATACTGCTCCAGAAGTGCATTATGAAGCAATGTATTCTGTTCGTAGCCGACGCTGAAGTCAACAAAACTCTCATCGATGATCAGACGGACGCCTCGTTCCTCACTCCACTGGGCCAGTCGCAGAAGATCGGCAAATGGGATGAAATTGCCCGACGGATTATCCGGGTTGATGATCAGCAAGTTCTCCGAAGGATGTTCTCCGAAGTACGTCATCAGATCATCGGCCGTATAGCGGAAGTCCTCATTCTGAGGCACGAAGGTGACGAGTCCGTCCGTATCACGTCGATTAGGATATTCTTCGAAAGTAGGGCGTACGATGCCGAGTGTACCCGGCAGGAGTTCCATCAGCGCCTTGATGAGCTCCGCTGCGCCATTGCCTGGAATGATATACTCCTCTTTGACTCCCCAGCATTTGCTGGCCAGCAGCGTGTTGACCTTCATGCCTGAAGGATACTCGGCAATGAGGGTGCGGAAATTAGCTTCTATCTCGTCGATAATGCGCGACTCATTGAAGTATGGGTTGACCAGATAACAGTAGTCAAGCATCTGAGGGAAACGCCAGAAGCCTCCGAAACGACCATAGTATTTGCGAAGGATATCTTTCTCTTCGGCAAAGAGGGCCTCGGCGATATCAAGATCCTGCTTGTCATCGATCTCATACCATTTGAGATTGCCTACAGGTAGAGCCTTGAGGTCATGGCTGTTGAGGAAAGAGATGATGCGAAGTACGTTCTCATAATACTCGTTATTGCCGACGGATTTGGAATAGGCCTCAAGGAAAGGGATGTATTTCGTGGTGGCAAATTCTTGCGAGAACTTGTATATATTGACTGTCTTGTAGTATTGATCGACGTTGTGATAGTTGAAAGCGGCCTTTGGCACGAAATTGACGATATTCTGCTCTTTGTCGATACACACCATCGTGCCATCCATCCACGTCTCGTACTTAGAGACGAGAGCCAAGTTCGGGAACGGATTGTCGAGCAGCAGACGCAGCATACCCTCTTCGAAGATCAGATCCGACTCCAACAAGATTGTATCGTCCTGCTGCATCTGTTCCTTGGCGAGAGCCAGAGAATAGATGTTGTTGGTCCTGTCATAGATAGGATTGACGACATACTCGATCTTCAAGCCTTGATATTCCTGACCTACGTAGTCCATGAGTTTCTGGCCTTCATAGCCGACCACGATGACTACGCGACGGAGGCCGAGGCGAGACAACTGATCAAGAGCGCGGTCAATGAGCTTAGTGCCATTGACGGGCACCATGCATTTGGTGTTCGACTCGGTGTATTCGCCTAGTCGCTTACCCATTCCTGCTGCCAATATGATTGCTTGCATACTTTCTTTATAATAATAGGACTAATCTATCCTTCTGCCTATATTTACACACAGGCAAAATAATCGATGATGCCACAGAAATGTTCCTGCTCATCCAATACGATCAATGCATGGATGCTGTTGCTGAGCATCAAATCTGCAGCAGTACTGATCTTGGCATCTTGATGGATCTTCTTCGGATTGCGGCTCATGATGTCTTCTACACGCAGATGGAAGAAGGCCTCGCGATGCTTCTGCATAGCACGACGAACGTCTCCATCAGTGATGATACCCACTACATTCTGTAACTCGTCGAGTGCTACGACAAGTCCCTTCTTGCCCTGACTGATGCGGATGATTACGTCGCTAAGCATATCCTTTGGCGAGACGGTCCAGGTGGACAGTCCATCAGTATCCATGAGATCGGAGACCTTGCCGAGCAGACGCTTACCCAAACTGCCTCCAGGATGGAAACGAGCGAAGTCTGAATCCTGAAAATGACGCACTTTGACCAATGCACAGGCCAATGCATCACCAATGGCCATTGCAGCTGTAGTAGACGATGTAGGAGCCAGATTCAGGGGATCTGCCTCATGACTGACGGCCGTATTGATATGACAGGTGCTATATTTGCCTAACAGGGAATCCGGATTACCAGAGATGCCGATAATCGGAATATTTCGCTCGATGATCAACGGAATGAATCGAAGCAACTCATCGGTATTGCCACTATAGGAAATAGCCATGACTACGTCTCCTGTTGCAATCATTCCCAAGTCGCCATGATAGGCGTCGAGCGGATTGAGATAGAACGATGGCGTGCCTGTACTAGCCAGCGTGGCTGCGATCTTGCTGCCGACATGACCAGACTTGCCTACGCCTGTGACGATGACCTTTCCCTTGCAATCCTTGATGAGATTGACAGCCTGCTCGAACTCCTCTCCCATGCGTGGGATCAGATCGAGGATGGCCTGTGCCTCATCACGAAGGCAATTGATTCCGGTTTCTATGATTTCACTCATATATAAAATATGAATAATAGATTCTCAACTATAAATTACAACAATGTCTTGATTACTCCTTCCAGTTCGTGCAGGTAAAGCATGTTCGGACCATCGCTCAGCGCTTTCTCTGGATCAGGATGCGTCTCGAAGAAATAGCCTGTAGCTCCGAAAGCCTTGGCTGCAAGAGCCATAGATGGGACAAATTCGCGGTTGCCACCCGACTTGCCTCCTGCGGCACCAGGACGCTGTACTGCGTGTGTACAATCCATAATCACCTTCGAGGTGAATTGCTTCATGTCGGCAATGTTACGGAAGTCAACGACAAAGTTATTATAGCCGAACGAATTGCCACGCTCAGTCAGCCACAAACCCTCTCCGTTGATGCTGGCAGGGATGATGTCCTCCGCCTTCCATGTATCACGCACTTTCTGCGCAGGATACCGCATATCCAATCCGCTGAGGAACTGCGCCTTCTTAATATTTACAACCTTGCCGGTCTTTGCAGCGGCAACGAGCAGATCGGTCTGGCGGCAGAGGAAAGCAGGAATCTGAAGTACATCAACTACCTCTGCTACTGGTGCAGCCTGATAGCTCTCATGAATATCGGTCAATACACGTAAGCCATACTTTGACTTGACATCGGCCAGCATCTGCAGGCCTTGTTCCATGCCAGGACCACGAAAAGAAGTGATGCTGGTACGATTGGCCTTGTCGAAAGAAGCCTTGAAGATGATGTCTACCCCCAGTTGCTGGTTGATGCGTACGAGTTCCTGTGCGACGGTCTCAAGACACTCCTGAGACTCAATGACACAGGGACCGGCTATAATGATTGGTTTTTCCATATTATCTTGTTCTATTGTCTATAGTCAAAAGATGATCTTTCCTTACTGAGTAATTAACATTCTTTGCGAAGGATATACTTATTGATGAACCATGTGATCTGCGGAGAGATGTGCATCACATAGATCAGACATCCCGCAAGGCCCAGGATGACCGACGTGCGGATTGCGATATCGATCCAAGGCGAATAGCCCGCAAAGGATGGGAGGAGGAAATTGAGCGCAAACAGCGTACACAGGATGATGACAATACGCAGATGTGCCCAAGTAAATGGATTGGTCTTGATCTTCACCTGCACAATGTATTGCTGGTATGCATAACTGAGCAGTACGGTGATAAGTGAGGCCAGCGCAGCACCACTCAACCCGAAGATCGGGATGAAATACAGATTAGTGGCAATGCTGATGCCCATCAGTATAAAGGTAAAGAACAAAGTCCAATAATAATACTTGCTGAAGGAGATCAGCGTATTGCCGAAATTGAGCGTGCCATAGACCACCTTCGAGAGACCTAAGAACAGCACTGCCCATCGACCTTCTGCAAACTTCTCTCCGTTAGGGATGACAGCAAAGATATTATCGAGGTTGATCCAGACAATGAGCAGCAATACGGTCGATGCCAGCATCTGATGGATCGATACCTGCTTATAGAGCTCCTGCGCCTTGGTTACGTTGCCTTCCTTCATAGCTTCTGCGGCCAATGGGGTGCTGATCGGAGTGATGTTGCGCGATGGCATATTGACGATCTCTGCCATATATACCACGATGGCATAGATACCAGCACTATAGAGGCCTTTGACGCCAGAGAGCATGAAGATGTCCATCTGCTGGATGACATTGCCAGAGATCGTAGAGAGCATCAGGAAACCTGCATATTTGAGAACCTTAGTCTTCAGCTCTGGAGTGATAAAACTCCAGTCATGCTTCAGCGAGCGACTACCGATATGCAACGAATACACACCTGCTATGAGCATACAGATGCCATAGCAGAGGATAAAGCCGACAATGAGCCCGGTGATACCGATATATCCAAAACCATAGGCCAGATAGATGCCCAACATCATCAGTCGCATACCCACCTCACGCACGGCTTTTGGCAAGGCGATGCGCATGTTGATGTTGGCATAGTTCTCAGCCCATACCCAGAAGGCCAGCACCACCATCATCGGGATGACATAGTAGAAATGCTCATTGAAGAGAGGGCTCTTGGCACCGAAATAATCTTCGATCGGTTCGCGCAAGCCCAGATACAGCAACGTCATCAGGACTACACCGATGACCGGGAAGAGCAGATAATAATATAAGAATCCATTATTGTCCTTCTGCTCATTCTTGAAGTATGGGAAAAAGCGCATTCCCGTACTTCCCGACCCCAGCAGAGCCAAAGTCGACAATAGGAATGCCACTTCATAGACCACCTTGGAGAGGCCGATGACTTCCGGATCAAGATATTTAGCAACGATATAGAACTGGACGAAGATACCCAGCACTACACCGATATAATTGACGATTGTACCCTTAAGGGACTGACGGATTACAACTCCCACAGATATAATAGATTAAAGAAAAACAAGATCCAGGTCTTATTTACGGACCTTCCCCTTGATGACATGATGCCACCACACACCCAGCGAAATCTGGAATGAATTGTTGCTCGACTGCTCAAAGTAATCAGCTTTCGAGTCTGCCCAAAGGTTACCGAGACCAAAGTAGTAACGGCCCGTGAGCTGAGCGCTCAATAGCTTGCTGATCTTGAATTCGTAACCCAGGCCAAACTGCAGACCATAGTCGAACTTCTTCTCTATCGGCAACTCATGATGCATGTACTGATTGCCCATCGACGTGCCTGACTGCCCATAATTCTCTGGCAAGTTACTATTAGTGCGATCAGACACAAACCATGCCAGCTTCGGACCTAAGTCGATAGCCACCTGATTACGCTTACCCAGATTGAAATAGACATGCGCCATCACAGGCAACTCGACATACAGCAACTTACGCTCGAAAAGCCAGTCTTCTTCGTTCGGCTCCCACTGATCTGCAAAGCCACGCTCTGTCAGGAGCAGTTCTGCCTGCAGGCCGAAGTACTGTTCTTCGATATATCTTGCAGCTACACCAAAAGTATAACTACCTGTATATCGCTGCGGAATAATCGGATGAAAGGTATACGCGCTGATGTTGGAACCTCCTACCACACCGAGATGGATCTCACGAGGAATACGCTCCTGTGCTTTGACGGTGCAGTTCAACGACAGGAAGAGCAACACGAGACATGCGACCTTCGTATATAAAAATCGACTCATCATGTAGCCACAGATCATTTAATGATGATTTTTTCGATGGCAGACTCCGGTGTGAAGTGTACCAGATAGAGACCATGGTTATAGAAGCCCTTGCCGCCTTCACCTTTTTCGAAACAGAAGACATTCTGCAAACACTCTTCCTCCTGACCAACAAGTCGCTCCTCGATGTGCTGTCCGTGTCGTGAGAGCGAACGCAGGAAGAATCGGGTGATATCATAACCAAGAATGCCATATTTAGGCATCAAAGCCATCAGATCCTTGTTATACCACGCCTTGAAGTTGTCATAGAATCGCTTCACAAACGGATCGAACGGATTGACATAGAGTTTCGTGAAGAGATAGACATTCAAGTCATAGAAATAATCGATGAGATCATTGGTATAGAGCACCCACTCAGGATAACCGAGGACGGCCATCTTAGGCTGCGCCTTGGTAGCTGTACCATTGAGCAGCGCCTCCTGGAAACGTGCATCGCGCAGAATCTTGACATGCTGCAGGCCACTGAACATACGGCGCAACGACTCCTGCTGTGGTGTGACTGGGACAAAGAGGATATTCTTGTCCATAATACCTAAAATGGAGTCACAAGCCATCAGCGTCTCAGGACGACGGAAAGACAACTCCTTGTACTGCACGTTCAGGGTACGCAGCTCTTTCTTGAGCAAGGCCGGATAAGGGTCAGCTTTCTTTACGTTGGTGCTGTCGGTCAGGAAAACTACAGTATAGTCCTTGAAGCGGTTCATCAGTTCTTCGGTCAACTGAGGATAGAGCATCGACTTCTGCGTATTGATCTGGAAAAGATGCTCATACTGCTCCAGATAGCTGGCATTAAAGACAAATGGACTGACCACAGGAGTACCATGCAGTTCTCCCCAGTCAGCAACCAACTTGAGCGCGTTCTCGTCCATAGGGCCGATAATAAAATCAGCAGAGAGCAGATTCTGGTTATTGAGGACCGAGTTGATAGATTCTGTTCCGAGATCATAGGCCAGTACAGATACACGACGTCCCAACTGCTGTATCTCATCGACGGCCATCAATACGCCTTCATAGAACTCTACTGAGCGCATCTGCACTTTCTGCTCCTCAGCTGTCGTAGCATTAAGGTTGAACGGCAGGATCACGGCCAAGGTCAGCGTACCGTCCGTCCAGTGGCCATTACCCAAGACGTTATAAGTAGGGAGCGTAGGTTTATTGGTAAAAGTAACTACTGGAGCCTGCTTGTTGTTGCTGACAATCACTGTCGGACTACTCTTGTCCTCTTTCACCACTTTTTTATCTTCCTTCTTGTCATCCTTCTTATTGGTGAAGCTAAGAGGATACTTTGACTCTGTGACGGACTCAGGTATGACCAACGTAATACCCGTTGGGATGTTGGTACCCTCAATAATAGGGTTGGCCGCCTGAATGGCTTCCACTGTCACACCATAGTGTTTAGCAATACTATAAAGCGTATCACCAGGACGTACTACATGCTCTCTGTTGGCAGCAGACAGCAACATAGGAACTGCCATAAGGCAGAGAACGGAGAAAAGAAATATTTTACGTAGAATATTCATACATGCACAATTTGCCGCAAAGGTACTATTTATTCTCGACATCGCCAAACAATTTACACGATTTGTTCCGTCTTCTAAGATTTTTTCAGTTTTTACTTGGCGATTTCATTTTTTTTATGTATCTTTGCGGCCGATGTGTACGTATATGTACACGCATTATGCGAAAACAAATCTACTATGTCAACAATAATTTTAGGTATCGAGTCTTCTTGCGATGACACCTCTGCTGCCATCATCCGTGACGGCATTATGCTCAGCAACGTTATCGCAAGTCAGGCTGTACATGAATCATACGGTGGCGTGGTGCCCGAGCTGGCCAGCCGCGCTCATCAGCAGAATATCGTCCCTGTAGTCAGCGAAGCCATCCGTCGTGCAGGTCTCAAGCCAGAGGATCTGACAGCCATCGCCTTCACCCGTGGCCCAGGTCTCATGGGTTCGCTCCTCGTAGGACTCAGCTTTGCCAAAGGACTGGCTTCAGCGCTTCACATCCCGATGATCGAGGTCAATCACCTCCAGGGTCATGTGATGGCTCATTTCGTCAAGGAGCAGAATGAGGCAGGCGAGATCATAGGCAAGTCACCGGAATTTCCTTTCCTCTGTCTGCTCGTCTCTGGTGGCAATTCTCAGATCATCAAGGTCAATTCATACAAGGACATGGAGGTCATCGGACAGACCATCGACGATGCTGCGGGTGAGGCTTTCGACAAGTGTGCTAAGGTCATGGGCATGGGTTATCCGGGTGGTCCTGTCATCAACCGTTTTGCCAACGAGGGTAACCCTAAGAAGTTCCAGTTCGCCAAGCCACACATCCCAGGCCTCAACTACTCATTCTCAGGACTTAAGACCTCATTCCTGTATACTCTTCGCGATGCCATTAAGGAGAATCCTAACTTCATCGAAGAGAACAAAGCCGACCTCTGTGCATCGCTCCAGAAGACCATCGTTGACATCCTGATGGACAAGCTAAAAAAAGCCGTCAAGGAGACCGGCATCAAGACCGTGGCTGTCAGTGGTGGTGTGAGTGCCAACAGTGGGGTACGTGACGGACTTACAGAACTTGGCAAAAAGTACGGTTGGAATATCTTCCTCCCTCCATTCAAATTCACCACCGACAATGCAGCCATGATCGGCATCGTAGGCCTCTACAAGTATCAGGACAAGGACTTTTGTCCTTTCGATGCGCCTGCATTCGCTCGTGTCACCGATAAGTTCTAATCTATGTTTTTACCCCTCCTCCTACTCTTCACACCTCATCCCTCTGCTGATATCGCAGAAAATGTCATCCCTGACACGTGGGTTGTCCGTGACACTGCCTACGCAGAAGCGCCTGGCTACGTGGCCAACCGCGCGGACTCGCTGAAGGTCAACGGACACACATTCATCGGTCCTGGCCCTATCAAAATCACGTTTAAGGCCGAGATGACACAGCAACCGGACTACTGTAGCTGGGAACTGGCATCTGATAGCAGATTTGAGGAGATCATCGACCAGTTTCGCGTCCTCGATCCAGGAAGCGTCACCTCTCAGTTCGACCTCGACTTCGACGAAGCTGGCACCTATTATGTACGTTTCGTAGCCGACTTCAATAGCTACCTGACCCCAGCGGAGCTCGAAGGGGGTATCACTGCCACATACCAGACCTCTGTCCCTTATCAGGTGCAAATCACGGAATCGCTCCTTGAGGTTCCGAATCTCATCACTCCCGACTCTCCAGACAGTAAGAACAGCGTATTTCACGTCCGATACAAATCGCTCGTCAGCTATGAGATCTCGATTGTCAACCGATGGGGCCAGGAGCTCTTCCACTCCACCAATCCAGAAGAGGGATGGGATGGTCGGTTCAACGGAAGCACCGTCCCGACCGGAGCCTACTATTACCTGATTAAGGCCGAAGGTACAGAAGGTATCAGATACAATAAGAAAGGTAGTCTCAACGTGCTAAGGACAAAAGATTCGCAGAAGCGATAGCCTCTCGTAAGTAGCCTTCGGCAAAATACATTTTTCACTTTTAATTTTTCACTTTTAACTCTTTCATGCGTCCCCTCACATTCATAACCTCCCTGCTTTGTTCTTCCTTGCTCACTGGAGCAGCCGTGATGCTTATGAGTTCTTCTCAGAGCTCTCAGGTCAAGCCAGAGCTTCCTATCATGCAGAGCTTCTCAGCTACGCCTCGCTTTGAGAACGTGCAGACCATCTTCGACCAGAAGATCGATCTCAGCCGCTACGATCTGCATGAGCGCTTTGAGCGTGAGCTCACCAACATCTGCTACACGCACAACAGTACCATCCTGACCATCAAGCGTGCCAACCGTCTCCTCCCGATCATCGAACCGATCCTCAAGGAAGAGGGCGTTCCTGCCGACTTCATCTATCTTTGCTGCATCGAGTCGAACCTCAATCAGCGAGCCAAGAGTCCTGCAGGAGCAGCTGGCTTGTGGCAGTTTATGCCAGAGACAGCACGTCAGTATGGCCTCGTGGTCAACGATGAGGTCGACGAGCGCTACCATACCGTCAAGGCCACTCATGCCGCCTGCCAATATCTCAAGAATGCGTATAAGAACTTTGGTGACTGGATGAATGTAGCAGCTTCCTACAATGCAGGTCCTGCAGGCATCTCACGCCGTCTCAACAGTCAGCATGAGACTCGTGCCATCGACCTCTTTCTCGTCGAAGAGACCTCACGCTACATGTTCCGCATCATGGCTTACAAGGAACTTATGCGCGATCCATACCGATATGGGTTCGTTCTCTACAGCGACCAGCTCTATCGCCCTATCCGCACCCGCTCTATCAAGGTAGGCAACACCATTACCGATCTTGCCAACTTTGCGCAGGATCACAACACTACTTACCTGCAGGTCAAGGAATTCAACCCATGGCTGCGTGACAGCAAACTCACCTTCCGCAAGGGTCAGACCCGCACCTTCGAGATAGAGATTCCTCTCGAAGAAGACCTCTACTATGACGCCTCAAAACCATTTGAGGTATATAATAAGAATTGGATTGTAGACAAATGATTGATATTTTAGATTCTTTCGATCAGCAGCTGATGCTGCTCATGAATGGCGACGGAGGTGTATTCTGGGATCAGCTGTGGTACATATACTCGGGCAAGTTTACCTGGATTCCTCTTTACGTCCTCTTGCTCTGGCAGATGGTCGTCTATTGCAAGAAAGACAAGCGTATTGATTTCTGGCGTCATCTCTCTATCTGTGTCTTCTGCACGGTACTCCTGATCGTCCTGTCTGATCAGATCGCCAGCGGACTCATCAAGCCACTCGTCAGCCGTCCTCGTCCAAGTCACGAGCCAGGTCTCATGGAGCAGCTGCATTATGTCAATGACTATCATGGCGGCATGTACGGCTTCGTATCAAGCCATGCATCCAACAGCCTCGCCATCGCTCTCTGGCTCGGTTGGCTGCTCTGGAGCAAAGCGAAAACCTTCTCCCTCCCTACCCGTCATGCCACGCTCCTGCGCACACTGCTCATTATCTGGGCATTGCTCAACTGTTATAGTCGCATCTATCTAGGTGTCCACTACCCTGGCGACATCATTGGAGGCCTCATCGTCGGCTGGATCAGCTTCCTGATCGTCCGATGGATGTATGGCCGCATCCTCTCACGTCAACCCTTTACATTATAATACTAAAAAATTATGAAAAAGTTCTTCATGGCAATGATGGCAATCCTGATGGTTGCCGGCAATTCTTCTTGTTGCAGCAACAATGCTGCTGAACCTGCTCCAGCTGAGGTCAACACCGCTGAGGTAGTAGTCAACAACATCATGGCTCGCCGTAGCATCCGCAAGTACACTGATCAGGCCGTACCTCGCGACATCCTCAACAAGATCATCGAATGTGGTATCAACGCTCCTAACGGCATGAACAAGCAGATGTATGAGGTCAAGGTCGTCGACGATCCTGCTTCTACCGCTCTCCTTGCAGAGAAGCTCAATGGTCTCTACAAGGCTCCTGTCTATATGTTCATCGCTGCATCTAATGGCTACGACATGTCTAAGATCGACTGCGGTCTCCTCTCTGAGAACGTATGTCTCTCTGCATGGGCTTACGGCATCGGTTCGATCAACCTCGGTATGCCAGTACGTGCGCTTAAGGAGAATCCAGAGATCCTTGCTCAGCTCGGTTTCGGTGAAGAGTATGAGATTTGTCTCGTCCTCGCTCTCGGCTACGCTGACGAAGCTCCAGATGCTAAGCCACGCGATGCGCAGAAGGTACAGTTTATCACTGTTCAGTAAAATAAACAAAAAATCTTCCAGAGTGGATGTCTGAAGCCCTTAGTATTAGTTATTGTCCCCCTTAAGGGGGACTAATAACAATACTTGGGCATGAAGACTCCACTCTGGAAGGCAATGAAAGGATAATAATTTTACGAAGCCATAGACGAGAACCTGATTATGGCTTTGTAAAAGTACGAAACCATAGACAGGTACCAGGTTATGGCTTCGTGAAAGCGCAAAACCATAGATAGGAACCAAGTTATGGCTTCGTGAATGTGCAGAACCATAGATGAGTACACAATTATGGCTTCGCACTTTCACGAAGCCATAACTGTGTACTGATTTATGATTTAGATCGATCTCTCGTTGATATAATCCATGAATTTCTGCTTGTAGTTATCTCCAACAGGAATATAGACATCGTCAAAGATGATACGCATACGACTAATCTCCTGTATCTTGTCGAGGTTGACGATATAAGAGCGATGCACACGCATGAAATTCTTGGCTGGCAGTATCTCTTCCATGCGCTTCATGCTCATCAGTGGCATGAGAGGCTTAGGCTGACCCTCTAGGAAGATGCGCAGATACTCTCCCATACTCTCGACGTACTTGATGTCAGAGACATCGATGCGAGTGATACGATATTCGCTCTTCACGAAGATGGAGTTGTCCTGCACCTTGAGCTCTTCAGTCGTCGGTTTGTCTTCGATCAGACGACGTGCCCTGTCTGCTGCACCGAGAAGATCCTGAAAGGAGAACGGTTTGAGGAGATAATCGACCGCCTCAACCTTATAACCTTCGATGGCATACTCCGAGTAGGCCGTGGTGAAGATGACCTTAGGTTTCTGATTGAGCGAACGTACGAAGTCAAGGCCATTGAGATCAGGCATGTTGATGTCGACAAACATCAGGTCGACCTGCGTCTCGCTGATGATCTTCATGGCCTCAAGGGCATCACGGCACTTACCTACCAGTTCGAGGTAAGGGATCTTGCTGATATAGGTACTGATCTGAGCCAGAGACAACGGCTCATCATCGATTGCGATACAACGAATCATAGTATTTGCAATTTATTAATTGTAAGGGATATAAAGATCGACCGTAAAGTCCTGCTCCGTCGATTCGATATTAAGTTTATAGCGATTGCCATAGAGCAGATCCAGACGCTTGCGGACATTGACTAGGCCTAAGCCACAGCCTTGCTTCTGCACACCTTCACGACTGAAATTGCTGTTCTGGCAATGGAAGTGTATCAGATAGTCAGGATCCTCCTCATAGCTGATATTGATATATGACGGATGACGGTGCGAGATGCCGTACTTGAAAGCGTTCTCGATGAACACGATGCCAATGAGCGGAGGCACCATCACATTCTGGTAGGAGGCGTCTTTGGGTGGTTCGACATAGTTGACCGACACCGACTCGTCACATCGCAGCCTCATAAGCTTCACGAAGTGCTTATGGAACTCAAGTTCCTTGCTCATAGGCACTTGCGGGCCACTGGTCTCATAGAGCATGTAGCGCATCATCCTGGAGAGCTCGATGATGGCATCCTTGGCGAGCTGGCTGTCAATATCGACTAATGCATGAATATTGTTGAGCGTATTCATGAAGAAGTGCGGATTGATCTGATACTTCAGGTAATCGAGCTCTGTCTTGACCTTCTCAGCCTCTGAGACCTCCTGCAACAGCTTTTCGCGTCGGGTACGGAAGACGATGTTGATGCAGAGACTCGTACCCATGACCAGGATCGACATGGTGAACATCGTGATGAACTGACCTCCCATCAGTACCCCCACCGGAGAGGGTTCCTGCATAAGCGAATGCTGACGAAGGGTGATATTGTTCTCCTTCTCGAACTGCTCGATACGCTCCATAATAGGACGCGGAGGGCGACGACTACTTACAAATGAATAAGTGTACATCACCACAAAGGCCGACAGTAGCGAAAGAAGGATGAACGAACGGATCTTCTGCTTGAAGAAGAAATGTGGCTCAAGCAAAAACTTGCTGACACAGAAGAGCAAAAGAAACGCAAGATCTCCATTCCAGTCATAAAAGACGAAATCCCATCGCATCCGGTCGCTCAGACCTAAGGAATACTCATAATAATTATGCGTCAGCGGCCTGGCAAATACCATCAGCCAACATACGATATAGAATAGGTCTTCGTTGCCAAAATTGGCCAAAGAGGGAGTCTTAAACCTTGAAAACCAACGCTTCAGATTTGACATATCAGGTGATGACTATAGGTATTAGCACGTATATACACAAAAAAAAGGATTTAACAAAACGGCTAACTTCCAAGCAACGCCCCTTACATTTCTTGAACACCGTTTCATTAAATCCGCTGCAAAGGTAGGGCAAAATCCCCACCTCTGCAAATAAGTTCAATGAACAGACGTTTTTTAATCATTAAAAACTACCGAGGGAAGTGGTCATTCCCAGCTTACTCGGCAATGACTGATACAGTCATGCTGACGTCCTCCACAGGACGATCGCCTGGCTGGGTCTTGACAAGCTGAATCTTATCGACAACGTCAAGGCCCTCAACGACTTCGCCAAAAACGGTGTAGTTCTGATCGAGGAATGGAGTACCTCCGAGAGTGGTATAGATCTCACGCTGCTCTGGAGTGTACTTAGGAGCACCGAGCTCCTTAGCCTTGGCCATGGTCTGCTTCTGGAGGTCCTCCTGAAGAGCCATAAGACGCGCATTGTCGCGATTCTTACGCATCTCAAGGATCTTGCTGCGATTCTCTACTACGAGCTGATTGAAGATACCCTGAAGCTGCTGCTGTTCCATCTGCTTCTCCATCTGAGTGAGCTTGCCTGCGCTATAAATCTCACCGGTAACGATATAGAACTGCGAACCGCTCGAACGCTTCTCCGGATTGACCTCATCGCCCTGACGAGCGGCTGCCAAAGCACCCTTCTTATGGATCAGCGCAGTATTGAACTCTGCAGGGATGGTATAGTCAGGACCACCGGCACCGAGGTGTGCTGAAGCAGAAGCTCCCTTACTGTCAGGATCACCACCCTGCACCATGAAGTTCTTGATGACACGATGGAAGAGCGTGCCGTCATAGTAACCCTCAGCTGCGAGCTTAAGGAAATTGTCACGATGCTGTGGGGTCTCATCATAGAGACGTACGGTGATATCGCCAAGCGTGGTCTTTATTAAAACTTTTGCCATTATTTTCGTTTATTTATCGATTTTTGCCAGTGCGCAAGCGGTTGCGCGACGAGGCAAAATTCGCTTTCTGTTACTTTTTATTACAATACATTTGCAAAATAGCGTTAGCAAATCGGGGCAGAATAAGGGCAGATAATCCCGTTTTCAGAAAAAATCGATGCCATTATTTGCACTTGTCGGCAGAAGACGCTATCTTTGCATCGTGTTTTTCATGGTATTAGATTTTAAGGTTAATGCAAAAGGGTCGTCGTGATGACGCCCCTTTTTTGTTTTATTCGTATTCGAATACGCCGTTCTCGGTGTGCAAGGTTACCTTAGCACCCTCTGGACGATCCTCTACTCGACCGATGATCTGAGCGTCGATATTGAAGCTCTTAGCGATCTCGATGACCTCCTGAGCCTTCTCTGCTGGTAGGTAGACCTCAAGGCGGTGACCCATGTTGAAGACCTTATACATCTCTGACCAGTCGGTGCCCGACTGCTCGTGGATGGTACGGAAGAGTGGTGGGATTGGGAAGAGGTTGTCCTTGATGACGTGGAGGTTCTTGATGAAGTGAAGTACCTTGGTCTGTGCACCACCTGAGCAGTGTACCATACCGTGGATCTCGTGACGCATAGCATCGAGCATCTTCTTGACAACTGGAGCGTAGGTACGTGTAGGGCTCAGAACGAGCTTGCCAGCGTCGAGAGGAGAACCCTCTACGGCATCGGTCAGCTTGAGGCCACCGCTGTATACGAGATCCTCAGGAACAGCGTGATCGTAAGACTCAGGATACTTCTCGGCCAGATACTTGGCAAAGACATCGTGACGAGCAGAGGTAAGACCGTTAGACCCCATACCGCCGTTGTACTCCTTCTCATAGGTTGCTTGACCGTAGCTGGCAAGGCCTACGATGACGTCACCTGCCTGGATGTTGGCATTGTTGATCACATCGCTGCGCTTCATACGGCAGGTTACGGTGCTGTCGACGATGATGGTACGAGCCAGATCGCCAACGTCAGCGGTCTCTCCACCGGTGCCATAGACACCGATACCCATCTCACGGAGCTCCTGCATGAGCTCGTCGTTGCCATTGATTACAGCGCTGATTACCTCACCAGGGATCAGCATCTTGTTACGACCGATGGTGCTGCTCACAAGGATGTTGTCGACGGCACCTACGCAGATGAGGTCGTCTATGTTCATGATCAATGAGTCCTGTGCGATACCCTTCCAGACAGAGACGTCGCCGGTCTCCTTCCAGTACATATATGCCAGTGAGGTCTTGGTACCTGCACCGTCGGCATGCATGATATTGCAGTATTCAGGATCTCCTCCCAGGATATCAGGGATGATCTTGCAGAAGGCCTGTGGGTAGAGGCCCTTGTCTATATTCTTGATGGCATTATGCACATCTTCCTTGCTGGCGCTTACGCCACGCATCATGTAACGCTGATCCATATTTATATATACATTATTTATATTATCACTTTAGTTCTTCTTTCAGATACTTGGTGGTCCAAGTGTCAGCCTTTTTCTTCTTCGATTTAGCAAGTCCGCAGATCTCTTCAGGAGTTCCTTCGGCCACGACATAGCCACCGGCAGCACCGCCGTCAGGACCCATGTCGATGAGGTAGTCACAGCACTTGATTACGTCGAGGTTATGCTCGATGATCACTACGGTGTTACCTTTGTCTACGAGTCGGTTGATGCAGTTCATCAGCACGCGGATATCCTCAAAGTGAAGACCTGTGGTAGGCTCGTCGAGGATGTAGAGCGTCTTGCCTGTCTGCTTCTTGGCCAGCTCTGTAGCGAGCTTCACGCGCTGACTCTCGCCTCCTGAGAGCGTCGTACTTGGCTGTCCGAGCTTGATGTAGCCGAGGCCGACTTCCTGCAAGACGATGATCTTGTTGAGGATCGATGGCACGTTCTCAAAGAACTCTACGGCCTGATTGATGGTCATGTTGAGCACGTCGGCTATAGACTTGCCCTTGAAGCGAACTTCGAGCGTCTCACGGTTGTAGCGCTTACCGTGGCAGGCCTCGCACTGCACCATCACGTCTGGCAGGAAGTTCATCTCGATGTTCTTGTAGCCATTGCCCGAGCAGACCTCACAACGGCCACCACCTACGTTAAATGAGAAACGTCCTGGCTTGTAGCCTCGCATCTGCGCTTCAGGCAACTGTACGAATAGGTTACGGATATCCTGGAAGACACCTGTGTAAGTAGCAGGATTAGAGCGAGGTGTGCGACCCAAAGGACTCTGATCGACGGTCACAACCTTATCGATCAACTCCAAGCCTTCGATGCTCTCGTATGGCAGAGGCTGCTGCAACGAGCGATAGAAATGCTGGCTCAGGATCGGCTGCAGAGTACCATTGATCAACGATGACTTGCCAGAACCTGAGACACCGGTCACACCGATGAGGCAACCGAGTGGCAGATCGAGCGTCACACCCTTGAGGTTATGACCAGTAGCACCACGGACGATAAGATGCTTGCCATTGCCTGGGCGTCGCTGCGCAGGAACTTCAATCTTGCGCATACCATTGAGGTAATCGCTCGTCATGGTGTGCTGCTCGAGCATCTCCTTCGGTGTACCCTGGAAGACGACGTTACCGCCTTTACGTCCTGCCTCAGGACCTATGTCTACGACGTAATCCGACTCGAGCATCATGTCCTTGTCATGCTCTACGACGATGATCGTATTGCCGATGTCGCGCAATTCCTTGAGCGAATTGATCAGCAGCTTATTATCGCGCTGATGCAGGCCGATCGAAGGCTCGTCAAGGATATAGAGTACATTGACCAGCTGTGTACCGATCTGTGTGGCCAGACGGATGCGCTGGCTCTCACCGCCTGAGAGGGTCATCGTGGCGCGACTCAGCGAGAGATAACCCAAACCGACGCCTAAGAGGAAGCAGATGCGCGTGCTGATCTCCTTAAGAATCTCCGTAGCCACCTGCTTCTGACGGTCGCTGAGCTTGGCAGGCAATTCCTTGATCCACTCAGCCAGATCGGTCAGTGTCATGGCACTCACCTCGGCGATATTCTTGCCGTCGAGCAGGAAGTGCAGCGCTTCTTTATTCAATCTTTGTCCCTGACACTCAGGACAAGGCTGTGTAGTGCTGAACGACTCTGCCCATCGGCGCTCCTTGGCCGAAGCGTCATCACCGGCAGCATCCTGCAAGTATTTTACCAGGCCTTCGTAGGGCATGGTCATCATGCCGTAGCCTGCGCTCTCCTCGATGACGTGATAGCACTGGCCAGTACCAGACAGTACGGCTTCGAGCGTCTCTTCGGAGAGGTCTTTGATAGGCGTGTCGAGCGTAGCATCGTATGTCTCAAGCAAGGCTTCGATCTGCCAGAAAATCATCGACTTCTTCTGCTTACCCAGCGGCACGATGCCACCTTCGGCAATGCTCAGCTTAGGGTCAGGGATGATCTTGTCACGGTCGACCATCGTGACGGTACCTAATCCGTGGCAGTGCGGACAAGCGCCCATCGGACTATTGAAAGAGAAGTCATGAGGAGCAGGATCCTTATAGGAGATACCCGTCACCGGATCCATCAGCGTGCGGCTATAGTAGCGCACCGAATCAGGAAGGTCGGCCGAGAGGATCATCATCATACCCTCTCCCATTCGCATGGCCAGACGGACACTCTCACGCAGTCGGTGCTCGTCGATCTGCTCTACGCGCATCTTATCGACCACCAGCTCGATGCTGTGGTTCTTATAGCGATCAAGCTGCAGACCATGCAGGATCTCGCGCATCTCACCATCGATGCGCACATTGAGGTAACCCTTCTTACGAAGGTTTTCGAACAGATCGCGATAGTGTCCCTTACGGTTGCGCACCAGCGGAGACAACAGATATACGCGCTGACCGTCATAGTCCTTGAGGATCAGGTCGATGATCTGATCTTCACTGAATCGCACCATCTTCTCACCACTCAGATACGAATAGGCCTCACCGGCGCGAGCATAGAGCAGACGCAAGAAGTCGTAGATCTCAGTAGTGGTGCCGACCGTAGAGCGCGGATTATGATTGGTTGTCTTCTGTTCGATACTGATGACTGGGCTCAATCCACTAATCTTGTCAACATCTGGACGCTCCAGATTACCCAGGAAGTTCCGGGCGTAGCTTGAGAACGTCTCGATATAGCGCCGCTGACCTTCGGCATAGATAGTGTCGAAGGCCAGCGATGATTTACCCGAACCTGAGAGTCCGGTGATGACGGTTAACGAGTGACCTGGGATGGTCACATCGATATTCTTCAGATTATGGACGCGAGCGCCCAGTACTTCAATCATTAGCAATTAATATTCTTTTGCTTTCCAACCGAGAGCTGCAGCACCGAGGACAGCAGCATCAGCTGACTTAAGACCTGAAGGCAATACCTTGATCTTGCCCTTCCAGATAGCGAGGAGGCTGTTCTCCATTGCCTCAACGATAGGCTTCATCAGGAGGTCACCTGCCTGTGCAAGGCCACCGAAGAGGATGATAGCCTCAGGAGCTGAGAATGCGATGAAGTCAGCAAATGCCTCACCCATGATCTTACCAGTGAACTCGAAGATCTCCTTAGCCAAAGCATCGCCCTTCTGAGCTGCATCAAATACGTCCTTAGAAGTGATCTTCTCTGGATCGACAGCGCGGAGGAGAGAATCCTCGGTACGAGTCTGGAGGAACTCACGAGCAGAACGAGCTACACCAGTAGCAGAGCAGTAGCACTCGAGGTGATCAGTGTGACCACAGCCGCAGAGGCGATTGCCCTGGTGACGAACACGTACGTGACCGAGCTCACCAGCGAAACCATCATGACCATAAACGAGCTCACCATTGATAACGATACCCGAACCTACGCCAGTGCCGAGGGTGATCTCGATGAAGTCGCGCATGCCCTTAGCAGCACCGTAGGTCATCTCACCGATAGCAGCAGCGTTAGCATCGTTGGTAACAGCTACTGGAATGCCGAGACGCTCATAGAGGCTCTCTGCCAATGGGAGGACACCCTTCCAAGGGAGGTTTGGAGCGAACTCAATATTGCCAGTATAATAGTTAGCATTAGGAGCACCGATACCGATGCCGGTGATCATCTGAGCACCACCAACCTCTTCCATCACCTGACGGAGAGCAGCTGCAATGGCGTCGATGAAGTCATTGAAGTCTGGATAGTTCTGTGTTTTGATGGAAGTAGTAGCCACAACGCGGCCACGGGTGTCGGCAACACCCATTACGGTGTTAGTACCACCACAGTCAATGCCGATAACATAAGGTTTGCAAGTAACCATTTTTAGGATATTTTAATGTGTTTATAAGATGTTGTTCTTTTACGGGTGCAAATTTACTTTTATTTTGCGAAGTATGCAAGAAAAACGATCATAAAATAAGCAGTTTTGGACATTTTGGTAAATTTTAACGCAAAATGAGAACCTGACCTGCGTGAACCGTTGCCGAAACCAGTTTATTGCGCTTCATGAGCGACGTCACACGAACTCCATATAGCTGCGAAATGCTCCAGAGCGATTCGCCTCCGCGCACCACATGCTGCTCATGACCTTTGTCGGCCTTCTTGTTCTTTTTCTGCAGATAGATGATGTTGCCTTCCTTGAGCACCGACTGCTTTGTCAGGTCATTCCAGCTGCGGAGTTTGCGCTTCGAGACACCGAATTCCTTCGCGATGACCGACAGGTCGTCATCCTTATAGCAGATCACGTATTTGAGACCGCCCTTGGCCTTGGTGACATAGAGGCGATGTGTCTCTGCCAAAGTCTTAGCGCTCTTAACGTCGTAAGCGTCCAGATGGTTTCTCTCGATCAGGTCAATGAGCATGTAACCATATTTTGGGTTGGTTGCATAGCCACAGCTCTTCAAGCCATGAGCCCATCCCTCATAGTCACGGACGTCGAGAGCAAACAGCGGATTGTATCGCGTATTGTTGCGCAGGAAGGTACTATGATACTCAAAACCCTCCTCTACCGATGAGAACTTACAGAAAGGCTCATCCTTCGCATCATCGTCGCACTTCACCACCGGACCTTTCCATCCTCGGCTATACGCCTTGATACCGAAGTGATTCTTTGCCTCAACAGCTAAATAGCTCGATCCATAATCCGACTCCAGCATACCCTGCGCCAAGGTGATCGAAGCCGGCACGCCATATTTCTTCATCTGTTTGCGCGCCTCTTCGCCATACTTATCGCAGTACTGTTGCGCAGTCAGCCTTGTACCCAAAGGCGGGCACTTAGCCTTCTTGGCAGCTTGCAAAGTAGGGACTGCTACAAGCCATAGCAGCAGCAATACGGTCGAAAAAAGAGTTTTTTTCATGGAATAGGAACAAAAAACTTGTTTCATATTATAATTTGATCTATATTTGCGCATCCAAGATGCATTTATAATCTACAATAGTCATGAAAACTAAAGAAATCGCTGCAAAGATAAGTATTTTTGACGAAATAGAGCTATCTGAAGAGCAAAAAAATGTTATAGAGGCTGCAAAACGTGCCACTACAGGCTCTTATGCCCCCTATTCGCATTTCAAAGTAGGCGCCGCCTGCCTGCTCGACAATGGAGAAATCATCAGTGGTTCCAATCAGGAGAACGCTGCATACCCCAGTGGCATCTGCGCTGAGCGTACCACCTTATTTTATGCAATGGCAAAGTATCCGGAGGCCAAAGTACTCAAGTTGGCCGTTGTTGCCTGTGATGACCAAGGAGTCTTTACCGACGATATTGCTGCTCCCTGTGGCGCTTGCCGTCAAGTCATCTATGAGACCGAATGCCGATCGAAAGGTCCCATCGAGATACTTCTCCCCACCGCAAAAGAAGGTGTTTACGTCTTCGAAAGTATAAAAATTTTGCTTCCATTCGGTTTCGGACCGGAAAACTTAATTTAGAAATATTTTTTTTGAACGAAATATAGTTATCAACAATCTAAATCCCCTTTTTTCAAGCAAAAACGTGTTGAAAACAATAGAAAAAAGATTGTTGATAACTTATTTTCTTTT
>JAZUDJ010000057.1:0-18337 GCA_045639585.1 Bacteroidales bacterium | reverse complement strand
TGAACCCTGGACCTTCGGATTATGAATCCGACGCTCTAACCAGCTGAGCTATCTCGCCAACTTAGTACGTCTGCAGGGGCTCGAACCCTGGACCCGCTGATTAAGAGTCAGCTGCTCTACCAACTGAGCTACAGGCGCATAATAGTGGAAGTATTTCAACTTCCAAAAATTATTTAAGTTTTATCGTTTATCCTTCAATATGTCAAAGATCATTTAAGCCTAGTAGGCTTGTGGGCGCAGATGGATTCGAACCACCGAAGTCGTAGACAGCAGATTTACAGTCTGCCCCATTTGGCCGCTCTGGAATACGCCCGAAATAAACTGAGCCTCTTGTCGGATTCGAACCAACGACCCCGAGATTACAAATCACGTGCTCTGGCCAACTGAGCTAAAGAGGCAATAGTTGCGCTTCAAGATGGGCTTGAACCAACGACCCCCTGATTAACAGTCAGGTGCTCTAACCAACTGAGCTATTGAAGCATTTATTCTTTAGCCTTTCCCTATAAAAGACTCAGATTATTTCATTTTAGTGACTCCCACGATTGTGGACAACCTTTGGTCGTCACTTCGTGACTCCCACAGGATTCAAACCTGTAACCTTCTGATCCGTAGTCAGATGCTCTATTCAGTTGAGCTAGGGAGCCAACATATAGTCAAAGATCGTATACTTTTCGTTTTCTTGGTCGGGGTACCAGGATTCGAACCTGGGACCCCCTGCTCCCAAAGCAGGTGCGCTAACCGGACTGCGCTACACCCCGAAGAGAACTTACTTTATGAGGAAGATTTCGTGTTAAGAAGTCGTTCTTCTCATTTAGCGGGTGCAAAGATAGCGTCTTTTTTGATTCAATCCAAATTTAAAAGCAATTTTTTTTATCAAAACGGCAATTTTTGCCTAAAAACGGCTCGAAATTGACCAATAATGCAATTTAAAAAGAGCAAAAATACCTTTTCGCACCCCTCCAGATCGCCACTATCAATGATTTCGCTCGATAAAGTAGGTAATCAGAGACTTCAAAGCTTCCCTTGCAGGAGTAGCAGGATAAGCATCGAGCAGTTTTTTAGCATCAAAAGCCAGATTCTTCATTTTAGCCTGTGCATACTCCACGCCACCTACAGCCTTAGCGAACTCCACGAGGGTCGTCACCTGGTCAGCGTTCAGCTCTCGCTCACCTTCTATCATAGCTCGCATTTTCTCCGCCTCAGCCGCAGGTCCATACTGCAGTGCATAGAGCAAAGGCAATGTCACCTTACCTTCCTGGATATCGTGTCCCGATGGCTTACCGATGTCCGATGAAGGGAAATAGTCGAAGATATCGTCGCGAATCTGGAAGATCAGTCCCATCAGCTCTCCGATCTGCCCCATACGCTCCACTTCCTCTTCCGGCCTTCCGACACTGAGCGCACCCACCTTCATGCAGGCGGCAAAAAGAGACGCCGTCTTACCACTGATCACCGAGAAGTAGGCCGATTCGCTTAGCAAATGGCTTCGCACATTCGACAGCTGCTCAAGCTCACCCTCTGACAATCGGATCACCATATTGGCCAGGATGTTCGAAATCTGGAGCGACCCTGTACTATTGCTTGCCACCAGACACTTCGAAAGGAAGAAGTCTCCCATCAGCACTGCCACCTTGTTATCCCAGACCTTATTGATGGTCGACAAACCACGACGCTCATCGCTCTTATCAATCACATCGTCGTGCATCAGTGAAGCATTATGCAGCAGTTCCAATGCGACAGCACCGGAGATAGACTCCTTGGTCACCTCTCCTCCCGCCATCTTTGCTGCCAGCAGGGTCACAATCGGACGCAACTGCTTGCCCCGACGGTCCAGAAAATAATGAATGACATTATCTGCCAACGGCACCCTAGTAGTCAGCGCCTGTTCAAAGCTTTTCTCAAATTGGATCATTTCCTGCTCGATGCAAGCTTTGATCGAATTCATTTTATCCATACTACTATATATTATATATAATGTGTAGACTTATTCTTTCACCACTCCGCAAGGTAGGACGAAGCGTACCTCCTTAAACCAGTACTTACGCTCTTCCCCATCCTCCAACCGGAGTATCATTGGTCCCTGAGGGTCTACATCCTTCAGTTCGGCCGAGAATGGCACACCTGACTGCACATCCACATAAGGATGAAATCCCGTACGGCGGTACAGATGGCCGACAAATAATTTATGAATGGTCAATGCACCCTCTGATTCCTCCTTCAGCATCGTATAGAGCGAAGAAATCTGCAGTGTCACCGCCTCCAGCACGATCTCCGGAGTCGTATCGACACCCTGCAGCTTCAGCGATGTCGGGTTAGGGGCATTGCCGATCCATCGCATCTGGTTAACATTGATTCCCACACCTAAGACGCTCTCCGAGAGGATGCCACCCATCAGTCGATGTTCTATCAGGATTCCGCACAGTTTATCATCACCCGCATAGATGTCGTTCGGCCATTTGATGGTCAATGCAGGAACTCCCAGTTGTTTCAGCGCAAGCAAGACTCCTACACAACACAGTTCACTCAGGACAAATTGCTTCGGAATCGGCAGGAACGTAGGCCTCAGAAGCATCGAGAACGACACATTCTTGTCTGGCTCCGACTCCCAACTGTTACCCACCTGTCCACGACCAGCAGTCTGTCGCAGGGTATAGACCACCGTTCCTTCGGGCAAAGGCTGCGACGCTGATGTCAGTGTATCCAACAACCAGCTATTGGTCGACTTGACTTCTTCGAGGTGTATTTTCGATAGATTCATCATCTTGTCCGGTCTTATCATTTGCCAAATACACGTATGCTACGCCAAATTTCTGGCACGATAAACACGGGAGATGTAACCGCCAGGATCACACCCCAGTCAGCCATCGTAAGCGGCTCGACCTCAAAGAACTCCGGCAACTGATTCACAATCAAGTACTGTCCGGCAATGATGACCAATGCCACCAGCATGAAGCTCGAACTAAAGGATGCCTTGAAGCGAGGACGGTCGACGAAGAAGTCTCGAACGTCGAGCAGGAAGCAACGATCGGTACGCAAGTAGCGCGTATTGAAGAGGTTCCAGAACTGCAGCACCACAAAGGTCGTAAAGAAAATGCCATGCTCATAGCCCGAGAGCGCCGCCTTCTGCGCATGCGAACTCCAGAAACCTATGAAGAACGTGCGGATCGAGTCAGCACTCAGCAACTCCGACACGCAAGTCACATCGCTATGATAGAGCAACTGCCAGATACCCACTAGGATTACAAAGAATCCCAATCCCCACGCTCCGATGGTCACCGCCATACCACGATCGATGATATGAGCGCGGTGTGAGCGAGGCTTGTCGTGTAGCACACGCTTGTCGGCTGGCAACGAAGACAGAGCTCCGGCCGCGAAGGTATCCATGATGAGGTTGACCCACAGCATCTGCGTCACGTTGAGCGGCGAGTCGAGGCCGACGAAAGCTCCTAACAACACGATGAGACACGCGCAGACATTGATGGTCATCTGGAAGACGATGAAGCGACGGATATTCAGATAGATGCTTCGTCCCCACATAATCGCCTTATTGATAGAGGCAAACGAGTCATCGATGATCGTGATGTCCGATGCATCCTTGGCACGCGACGTACCGCTACCCATCGAGAGACCCACCTGCGCCTTGGCCAGAGCCGGAGCATCGTTGGTACCGTCACCTGTCACAGCCACCACTTCCTTATTCTGCTGCAGGAGCTTCACAAGGCGCGCTTTATCCTCCGGACGAGCACGGGCAATGATACGGATCTTCTGCTCGCGGAGCAACTCACGCAGCTCCTTATCACCACGCGCGGCAAAGTCTGGGCCCTGGATGGTCTTATCGGTCTCACCCTCAGCCAGGAGGCCGATCTGACGACCGATTTCGTTGGCTGTACCTACCGTGTCTCCCGTCACGATGATGACCTTCACACCCGCATCCTCCTTACACTCGCGGATCGCCTCAGCGACGTCCGGACGGATCGGATCGGCAATACCTACCACACCAATGAAGGTCAGCGGACCGTCCGTCTCTCCTTCGTTCATAGCCAGACGCTGGGTAGCAAAGCCCAAAGTTCGCATGGCGCGCGACTGATAGTCAGCCAGCAGCGACAGCACCTTCTCGCGGCTACCACCCTCACCCATCGCCTCACAGCGCTCCAGCAGGATCTCCGGAGCACCTTTTAAATATCGTACGCGCGAAGCGGGCTTATCGCCTTCGGCTGGCAGCACCGCGGTCGTCTCCATATATTTCGTCTCGGAGCTGAACGGGATCTGGCTCTCCAGCTGCACTTTACGACGCAGATGCAGATAATCCAAACCCTGAGCCACGACCCATTTGAGCAAAGCGCCTTCAGTAGGATTACCGATCACGGTATAGCCCTGTTTCTGTCCTTCAGCTTCCGTCAATGCTGCTGTACTATTGACCGACATGGCCAAGGCCACATCCTCATCACCGAAGAACTCACTGGCCACGACGCTCATCTGATTCTGGGTCAATGTACCCGTCTTGTCCGTACAGATCACCGTCGCTGCACCCATCGTCTCACAGGCATGCAGCTTGCGCACCAAGTTCTTCTCCTTGAGCATCTTTCGCATACTCAGCGCCAAGCTCACGGTGATACTCATCGGCAATCCCTCCGGTACAGCCACCACGATGAGCGTGATGGCAATCATGAGCGACTGCAGGATGAAACTGAAGATGGCCAACGGATCAGTATCATTGGCTGCATTGCCGTCGAAGAAGAAGAAATAGACCATGCGCCCCACCACGATGAGACCTGCAATGATGAAACTGGCCACGCTGATGAGACGTCCCAGCTGATCGAGCTGACGGTTGAGCGGTGTCTTGACGTCCGAACCTTCTCGTGTCAGCGCCACGCCTCTACCCTCCTCTGTATCAATGGCAATCGCATCGACCTGATAGAAACCATTGCCTTCGATGACCGTACTACCACGCAAGACGCGGTTGGCAGGATAAGCGCCCTCCGACTCCCCCAAGGGGGAGAGACTCTTATTGGCATACGGCTCTCCCGTAAAGATACTCTCATCCACCCGCAGCGCGTTGCTGGCCAGCAGCACGCCATCGGCCGGCATCTGGTCACCGCTCTCGATGCGGATGATGTCACCCACCACCACGTCCATCTTGGCGATGTGATACATCTGTGGCTCGGCACCAGCCGTAGGTCGGCGCAACACCTTGACCTTCTGCGTGTCCTTCACCTGATTGAGCACGTCAAACTCCTTCTCGGCCTTCACCTCGAAGATAAAACCGACACCTGTGGCCAACAGGATGGCAAAGAGTACACCGACAGGTTCGAAGAGCAGACGCAAATTTCCCGTAGTGTAAACCTCGTAACCCGACACGATGCAAGACAAGAAGAGAGCCACCAGCAGCACGATGATCAGCGGATCATGGAAGGTGCGCAGGTAGCGACGCCAGAGCGGTTCTTTTTCTGGTTCGGGGATGCGATTCTTCCCCCGTCCGTTGACGACGGCTTCGCTATCAGCGACCAGAGCCAGGTCTATATAATTCTTTGCGTTGGGCATTTCTTCTTTTATTTTTCTGTGCAAAGATACTTCTTATTTATCATACCACCAAACCATGACCATTATTTTTTGTAATTTTTGGCACTCGAAATAGCAGATCTCCTATCGAAAACCATGTTATAAAACATCATTTTGCTAAATTTTCATCGAAAACAAGCGATTTTTAAATAAAAATTTGGTAGATTTCCACTTTATCCATACATTTGCGCTGTCAAATTGCTAAATCAATCATTTTATAACCACAATACAACGCCATGCTTAACATTGACGAATTAATGACCAACCTGGAGCGCAAGCACCCAGGTGAGAAAGAATACCTTCAGGCCGTGAAGGAAGTCCTGATTTCTATCAAGGACGTATACGACAAGCACCCTGAGTTCGAGCGCGCCTCACTCATCGAGCGGCTCGTAGAGCCAGAACGTATCATCACCTTCCGCGTACCTTGGGTCGATGACAATGGCAAGATCCAGGTCAACCTCGGCTATCGCGTACAGTACAACTCGGCTATCGGCCCATACAAGGGAGGTCTCCGTTTCCACGCTTCGGTCAACCTCTCGATCCTGAAGTTCCTCGGCTTCGAGCAAACCTTCAAGAATGCACTGACTACCCTCCCAATGGGTGGCGGCAAGGGCGGTTCGGACTTCTCTCCACGCGGCAAGAGCGACGGTGAAGTCATGCGTTTCTGCCAGTCGTTCATGACCGAGCTTTATCGCTACGTAGGTCCTGAGGTCGACGTTCCAGCAGGCGACATCGGTGTCGGTGCTCGTGAGATCGGCTACCTCTTCGGCCAGTACAAGCGTATCACCCGCGACTTCAGCGGCGTCCTCACCGGCAAGAACCTCGAGTTCGGCGGCTCGCTCGTCCGTCCTGAGGCAACCGGCTTCGGCGGTCTCTACTTTGTCAATGAGATGCTCGAAACCGCTGGTCACAAGATCGCTGGCAAGACCGTAGCAATCTCAGGTTTCGGCAACGTGGCTTGGGGTGCAGCTACCAAGGCTACCCAGCTCGGCGCCAAGGTCATCACCATCAGTGGTCCTGACGGATACATCTATGATCCAGAGGGTATCAGCGGTGAGAAGATCGACTACATGCTCGAGCTCCGCGCATCGGGCAACGATATCGTGGCTCCATACGCTGACGAGTTCCCTGGCGCTACCTTCTTCGCTGGCAAGAAGCCATGGGAGCAGAAAGCCGATATCGCACTTCCTTGCGCTACTCAGAATGAGCTCAATGGCGAGGATGCTAAGCAGCTCATTGCCAATGGCGTACTCTGCGTCGGAGAGATCTCTAACATGGGTTGTACTCCTGAGGCTATCGACGCCTTCCTCGAGCACAAGCTCCTCTACGCTCCTGGCAAGGCGGTCAATGCAGGTGGCGTAGCTACCTCAGGCCTCGAGATGAGCCAGAACGCCATGCACCTCTCTTGGAGCTCTGCCGACGTTGACGCTCGCCTCCACGAGATCATGCACGGCATTCACAAGCAGTGTCTGCAGTACGGTCGTCAGGCCGATGGCTACATCAATTACGTCAAGGGTGCCAATGTAGCTGGCTTCATGAAAGTCGCCAAGGCTATGATGGCTCAGGGCGTAGTCTGATCCGACAAGAAAAGTTTCCGGTCCGTCGCGACGATGATCCCACAAGTTGATTAAATAACACAAGAAATAAAACTCATTTGCAATACTCTTCTAAAGAGCACATACCTTTTCTTAATCTACATATATAAATGAGTCTCGGGTTGCCAGAGTGATTCTGACAGCCCGAGTTTTTATGTTTTTACAAAAATATCAATAGGTTAGACCAAACTCAGCAACCGAGGATTCGGGAAGGCCGTCTGGATAAGTTCTGCACGAATACCGAGAGCACGTGCCGCCTCCACATTGGCCTGCGAATCATCGAAAAAGACAGTTTCAGAAGCATCAAGCCCCTCCGCCTCCAGTACATTCTGATAGGCACGAGGATCCGGCTTATTGACATGCGTCCGGAAGGAAGGAAACACCGCGTCAAAGCAGTCATCTACCGTATATCCCTTGGCCGCCATCTCCTCCACCAGGTGCATCCAGTGCATATCTCCCACATTGCTAAGCAGATAGACGCGATGTTCCTTGCGTAGCTGGCACAGCAGCTGCAAGTGCTCCACCGGCAAGGTCATAGGTCCCAGATACTCACTTCGCAGCTCCTCCACCGTCACGCCTTTGCATCGTTTCTGCACTTCACATAGGAACTCCTCGCCACTGAGATAGCCAAGATCCATCTCATTATTGAGCTCCCACACGTCTGTAGCTCCCAACTCAATGAAACGCTGGAAGATCTGCTTGGTACCAAAGTCTGCCAGGACGCCGACCAGGTCAAAGATGTAGTTTCTGATCATAGCCATGTTACTGCAGCTGCCACCAGTCGAAGTCGAAGAGCTCCTCATCACCGCCGCGGAAGAGCACATAGACGTCATGCTTTCCTTCCGGAGCCTGCAGGACCTTCTTCTTGGCAACCTGCTGAGTATCACCCTCTGAGAAATTTGCAGCAGCGAAAGGCTTACCATCGAGCTTGTCGAGATAGAACTCCACCGTACCCTCATGCTTCAGGTTACGGATAGCCGCAGTAAGCTCCTGCGCGCCACCCTTTCCGAAGTCTACCTCACGGAGTTTCACCCAGTCACCATTGTGGATCGAAGTCACATAATGCTCCTCTCCAGCCAGACGATCCAGCTTCACGCCGTAGCTGCTCGACATCGTCTCGCCCTCTACTCGCTTATAAGGATCGATGGTGCCGACCGGCTTGACGCCATCCTTCGTAAATGGGATCATCGGGATGCTGCCATCGGCATTGAACTGGAACTCCTCGATGCAGGTAGCGCGACGGAAACCGCCACCATTGGCCAGCGCGCCGTTGTGATAGAACATATAGTCCTGACCCTTGAAGTTGATGTTACCGCCATGGATGGTGAAGCTGTTTTCCGCCTCATCCATGCATCGACCCTGATAGGTCCAAGGTCCGTTGATGGTCGGAGCCGTCGAATAAGCCATGTGCTCAGGTACGCCACCCGAAGCGTATGCCGCGTAGTAGATACCGTTGCGCTTGGTCACCCACGGACCTTCCTCATACTGCGTCATCATGCGCTCCTTGCCGATGCTCCAGTCCATTTTCGACTGAAGCGCGCCGAAGCTCTTCGGATCAGTATATCCCGGAACATCCTGATAACCATTGGCAAAGGAGATCATATCCTCATTGAGCTTGCCATACCAGAAGCCCTTGTTACCCCAGAAAAGATAGGGTGTTCCATCATCGTCGATGAAGACCGTCGGGTCGATAAAACCGAATCCGATGGCCATAGGACCTCCGATGGCATCCTTCCACGGACCCGTAGGCTTATCGGCCACAGCCACGGCCAGCGCGTCCTTGCCGTCGGCCGTATTGCAGCAGAGATACCAGTACCACTTGCCGTTACGCTCCACGGCCTGCTGTGCCCATGCACGGTCACCCTGAGCGGCCCATGCGAAGGTAGCCGTCGAGACTTGAGCGCCGAGATACGTCCAGTTGACCATATCCTCGGTGCTGAACAAAACCCAGTCCTTCATCTTGAAGTAGATGGCGTCATCCTCGTCATGATCGACGAAGAGATAGACCTTATCGCCGTGCACATAAGGCGCAGGATCAGGCGTATACATGGCACTGATGGCAGGATTCTGGGCAACTACGCCGGCAGTTCCAGCCAGGAACAAGGTGGTCAGAAGTAGTGATTTTTTCATTGTAATATAGGTAATATTAAGGGGTTTACTTATGAAAGTGGCGTCAAAGCGCCAGTCTCCGAATCCATGATATAGCCGCGTACGACGACGTCTTTCGGCACGAGCGGATGGTTCTTCACCAGATCGACCGTCTCCAGCACGGCAGCCTCCGTATCGTCGAAGCCATGCAGCCACGAATCGAGGTCAATGCCACAGTGTTTCATCAGCGAGATATGCTCCTCGTCAATGCCGCGCTCGCGCATCAGATGCAGCATCTCCTGACTGTCCATCCCCTGCACACCGCAAGTGGTATGGCCGATGATCATGACCTCATTGACACCCAGCTCGTAGATGGCCACCAGCAGGGAGCGGACCGTCGAATCGAACGGATTGGTAATCGTACCTCCCGCATTCTTGATGATCTTCACATCGCCATTCTTGATGCCGAGAGCCGCAGGGAGGAGCTCCACCAGACGGGTGTCCATGCAAGTCACGATAGCGATCTTCTTATCCGGGAACTTCGAAGTCTGGTACTTCTCATAAGACTTCGACTCGACAAACTGTCGGTTATATTCGAGCATCTGTTCAATCATAGTATCACATTTTTATAATTTCATGCGGCAAAGATAAATATAATCTTGAAATCCTCCAAAGAAAACCTCCAAAATGGAAGGTATTGCAGTGATTTTTCTGAGATATTCCCACACTTATGAATCTAACACTACGTCCGCAGTGTTAGATTCCACGGCCGTGAAAGCTGACATTACGTACGCGATGTCAGCTTTCACGATCACGGCATCCTCTCCACTGTACCGTGCAGGAGATGCCGAGATGTAGGAAGGGATGTCTTGCTTGCAGGACGTCCGTTCTTACATTCAGGAATGGACATTTTGCATGCACGGCGTCCTTTCCTTGATCAAAAATCGCATTCCCAGAGTTCCGGACAGCTTATACCGCAAAAAATACGTTTTTTTCGCTCTTTTTTTGACCAACCCCTTGTTTCCGCCAAATCTTTTTCTTATCTTTGCGCCCGCTTTTGAGAAACCACATTTATCTACTCAATTTCTGACAAACTTTGCTTACTAAGTGCAGATCCTAAAAGCTTAACTAACTTCATTATTAATTTTTATCTTTTTCTTTTTTTCATGATTGAAGATCCAATCCAGAGTGTGCCAGCTGCAGAGGTAGCTGGTAAGACCCTTGTCGAGGAATTTATGGCCCTGAGCTACGAGTTCCGTCGCAACGTACTTTCCGACAAGTACGAAATGAGAGAAGTCTGTAATGACAACGAAGCCACACAGGCAGACGGTCGTCCTGCAGACGCAAATCCTAAGCCTTGGCGAGACGTAACCCGCGAGAGCCAGAACACCATCCTTCGCCGTGCAAGGCGAGAACTCGGAGACCTGAAAAGCCTGAAAACCAGCATCGACGAGTACATCCACTCCGAAGAGACGCCTGACTATGATCCCATCGCTGAGTATCTCAACCAGCTCCCTGCCTGGGACGGTTACGACCACGTCCGCGAGCTCTTCCTGCGCCTCCCAGGCGTGACCGAAGAGCAGATTGCTCAGCACAGCGTCTGGCTCCGCAGCTGTGTGGCTCACTGGCTACAGCTCGACAACTTGCATGGTAACGAGCAGGTGCTGACCCTGATCGGTGCGCAGGGCTGTGGCAAGAGTACCTTCTGCGCTCAGCTCCTCCCGCCACAGTTCCGTGAGTACTACCTCGATCACATCAATCTCGGCAACAAGTTCGACAAGGAGATGGCCTTGACTAGCAACCTCCTCGTCAACATCGACGAGCTCGACCAGATCAAGTCCGGCAAGCAAGCCGAACTCAAGCAGATGCTCTCAAAGATCCAGGTCAATGGCCGTCCGATCTTCGGCAAGGCTCAGCGCTCCCGCAAGCGTTACGCCTCATTCGTAGCCACTACTAACAACCCTCGTCCGTTGCAAGATACGACCGGCTCTCGTCGCTACTTATGTGTGGAAATTCCTCAGGACACGATCATCCTCAACGACCCTCCCATTGATTACGACCAGCTCTATGCGCAGGTACTTTATGAGATTCGCGAGCAGAAGCTCCCTTACTGGTTCACCCCAGCCGAAACCCGTCGCATCGAGGAAATGAACGTCAAGTTCCAGCGTGTCTCAGACCTCGAATCCATGGTCACCACCTGCTTCCGTCGACCAGAGGCTGAGGAGGTAGTCATCCCATTGCAGACACGAGACATTGTATACATCCTGTGCAAGAACTTCCCGGAGATCAGACCTACTCAAGGAATGAACGTCAAGGTCGGCCGCCTGCTCACAGCATTGAACTTTGAGCGCAAGGAAATCAACAAAGGAACCGTCTATTACATCGTCCCGATGAAGAAAATCGCCTGATTCGTCATTTTATCTGCCATCTGCCACAAGCTGATAGTTAACCCGTTCATTCAGAAACTGATGGGCTTGTGGCAGATCATTGATCTATCTGCCACTATCTGCCACACATCTGCCACGCTAAATGCTATATGAAAATCAATAAGTTACAACGGTTGTGGCAGAATGGCAGATAAATTGAGATTCATAAAAAAATAATATAAGGTAAACAAGTAAGAGGTTCACTAAGAAAGAGTCGATTCATTGCTCAAAAAAGAAAATCATAAAGGTATTACTTGCTAAATTTTTGATTTTGTAATCAAAAGTGCCATTCTGACGCATTTTTACGCCACAGAATGATTGCAGATTCAGAAAAAGAATTATATTTGCACCCGATAATTTTACCATTATGGCAAAGCATTTAGAAATACGAAATAGTACAGCTGAGTTTCTGACCTTCATAGCAGAAGGCAGGGAAGACGGTGTGCAGGTGTTTTACAAGGATGAAACAATCTGGGCAACACAACAAGCTATTGCTGCCCTCTTTGACAAGAATAAATCTACAATAAGTCGCCATATTTCAAATATATATAACGAAGGCGAACTATTACGAGATACGACAGTTGCAAAATTTGCAACCGTCGTTAATCGAGGCATTAGAGGAGAGATAGAAGATGAATTGGAGTATTACAATTTGGATGTAATTATCAGCGTTGGTTATCGCACCAATTCTCGACGCGCCACCCAGTTCCGTCAATGGGCAACTTTTGTGCTTCGCCAATATGCACTTCGAGGCTACGTTATCGACAAGAAGCGCATGGAGAACGGTTCGTTCATCGGAGAGGATTATTTCGAGCACCTGTTGGCCGAGATTCGAGAGATCCGCCTGTCCGAACGTCGATTCTACCAGAAACTCACCGACATCTACGCTACCTCTATCGACTATAATAAGGACGCTCCCACCACACGCCTCTTCTTTCGCCGCATCCAGAACAAGATGCATTTCGCCGTTCATCAGCACACTGCTGCCGAACTCATCGTGGAGCGAGCTAATGCCGAGAAGGAGCACATGGGCTTGACAACCTGGGAGAATGCTCCCGATGGCAAGATTGTCAAGACCGATGTCAGCAATGCCAAGAATTACCTCAACGCGTTGGAGTTGGAAGACATGGGCCGCATAGTAACCGCTGTGCTTGAGTTTGCCGAATCGCGAGCTAAGCGCCACATCCCAATGACCATGGAAGACTGGGCAAAGCGAATAGACGCCTATCTTTCGAGCGACGAGCGTCCTTTGCTTACCGATGGAGGAACCGTGAGCCACGAGTATGCCAAGGAGTTTGCTGAGACCGAGTTTGAGAAATATCGCATCATTCAGGACCGATTGTTCCAAAGCGATTTTGACAAATTAGGGAATGATGCAAGTCTGCAGGAGTTGCCTTTTGAGGAAGAAGAATAAGGCAATAACAAATCACAGATAAACAGATGATCAGTTCCTTACAACAACAGTTTCCTTTCTGCCTTATCTCATTTGCACAGAAAGGCAAAGTAACGAGCGACTTACGCGTGATGCAGACCGTAGGCGCTCAATACATATTTAAGGTCCACAAGTTTGACTCACAGGTGGCACTCGAAGCAGCTCTGCTCAATCTATTCGACCCTGCCGATCGTCAGAACGTGCAGAGAGTACCTGGTCATCTGGCCTTCCTCACACTTGAAGGCAATATGCAGCACGTGCCAATGGAAAGGCTGAATCCAGATGACGTGTATAACGACATTCAGGAGGTAAAGGCAGAGGCGGCAGCGTGGGTGGCAGAGAACGTTGAGTTATAAAAAAGCCTCCACCTTTATGTGGAGGACATAAATAAAATGAATGGTTCATGGTTTCACCTCACCCAAACAAAGTAAATCAGTACCCTCCCAGTTTTTTGTATAGTTTACTTGGGAAGATTCTTATAATAAACTTTAACATCATCAAGTAATCCCCATCTTTCTGCTGCATCATAAGCATTCCTACAGTTAGAAAGAAGTTCCTCACAGGTCGTATACTTCTTTACTTCATCCCATATTTTATTATCATTCCATTTTCTATATTTCGGATGGTACTTTTTTCCTGTTTTATCTATTCTTGTAATTCTCGGAAAAAATTCTTCTATCAAATACATTAGTTTTCTCTTACTACATGCCATATATACCGCAGGATATGATAATCTAAATTCCTCTCTAGATTTGCAAGAACCAAGAAGTCTTCTTATCAATTCTTCTGTATAGATAGCTTTTGTCGCACCAATACCACCAGTTTTAGACGTATTTAATTTTTTCCAACCATTATGTATATATTCTGCAAGAACTTCTCCTTCAAGACGCTTCGCTTCACTTACAAATACATAATCATATTTTAAGATATAAGAAGGACTAAGTCCGGATTTTTTTATATGTTTATATACAGGTGAATTATGATCTGTAAGATGTTGTTGCTCTCGTCTTTCAAGATCACAAGTAAGGCCGACATAGACTGCTTTGTCAGGAAACTCCCATGCATAAATTGCTCTGTTGTACAAATCTCCCAAATCGTTCATGTGAACACATATTTTATCTAAGATTCCTTTTCTTGATGCTATAGTATATGCACTTGGGCATTCCCTTAAAAACTCAATTTTATGATTATACTTTTTTGCTTCACGTTCTAATAGTTCATCCGTCCATTCTTTCACTCTATGGTGCATATGCGCACATACTTCAACAAGCCAGCCATTTCTTCTTGCTGCATTATACAAAGATGGTTCTGCGCTTATAAAATCAACGATGAAATTATATGGTTGTGCAGCTTTAATACAATCTTCTTTTGTAAACTTCTTCCTGCGTAAAACTTTCATATATGAACATAAATCGTCAAGCCAACCATTATCTAAAGCAGAACGGTAAGCGGGGTCATTCTTTTTTGCAAACTCTGTCCTTGATTTATAATTATTCTTTCTTATATCCTCTTTTATTCTCTCTAAAGTCCAAAAACGTTTAGAGCTAGGCATATGCGAGCATATAATATCAAGCCAACCATTTTTGTCAGCTGCAATATGTGCGAATCTGGAATGAACAAAAAAATCTCTCATGTCCATATATTTTGAAGCTTCTGATTGGCACATCTCCAATGTCCAACCATCATAACCCCAAAACATTTCTTCTAATTTTTCAAGCCATCCTTCTTGTTTTGATGCGCGATAAGCTGCGCGAAATTTTTTGTGAAATTGTGACTTTGAAGAACAAGTTTCTGCAACAGCTTTACAGTTCTCAAAGATATGCCAATATCCTTTTGGTTTCATCTTCCATTATTTATGCGTGTCAACCTAATAATATGGAAATTTTGCATTAAATGTCGGAATGAAATACATGAATGTATTCTTACACGAAACAGTACCGCTCATCTATATAAATTGTGCATATTTCCATAGATTGATTAATCATTGCTCTCCTTTACTTTTGTAGTCCTAATTTATAATCAAGTCTTTGGATCATCAATTGGGAATCGGATTGTCTTGGTATTGTTTTTGCTAGGATTAATTTTTGTTAGTTGAACATTCTTTACAACAATATCCTCTTCATTGTGCATTGGCAAATATTCAGTATCTCCGTTATTGAAGACTAGCAAACAACCAAACTTGCATTGGAACCTTGTCATATAAGCTTTTAATTGCTTATACCATTTGGTAGCATCCTTTGTTTTTCCCTTATTCTCTTTTGCATATTTGACTTCAATAGCATAGTCTGCACCATCTACTTCAAGAATAAAGTCTGCCTTACCATTTCCGAATTGCGGTTCTTTCGAATACCTTTGGCCTTGGTCATGCAAATATACAGCAAAATCCGATTGACATTTTATTTCGTCATTCATACTAAAATCTTCTGCATACTTTCTTAATTCCAAACGAGAAATATAACTGTCAATCAAGAACTCAATTGCAATACGGCTATTTTGATTGTCTGTAATATAGTTTACTATAGGAGCGACCACACCAGACACAAAAATTTTGATCTTGTCGGATACAGAATAATCTGTCGAAATTTTAAGTATTTGTTTATTCTGGTTGGTAAGACTACTGCAAACATTAACATTGCTATATGTCAGCCAAAAGGTGTCATCATAGGTGTCAAAATCTTCATTAGGCAGATTCTCTATGTGCAGCTGTATCCAGTTCCAACATATCTTAGGATATATTTCTGGCTGCCTTTCTATCTTTCTCACACAGTCAATGCTGATATGTTTGGCATCATTAATATAGTCAAATACTTCCTTCGCTTCATCATTAAGATAATCCAACTCTCGAACGAATGATGCAAAACAAGGATCTTGTCTCAGATAATTACAGAACAAAGAGAGATTCATCGGTAATAGAGGATATGAAAGAGTATTATACAGTCTTTCATATCTCATATTCAATTCTGCGATTTTATTGCTGATCATATTTGTCTATTTTATATATTTTGCAGTAGAACCAACTGGGAAGTTTCCGAATTTTAACTATCCGAAGGTAACTCGGAAATGGCCCAGTTTGTTTTATATTAATATCACAAAGCAGTATGATTAGGCGTTTTCTATAGATAAAGGAACTTCAAATCTTTTCAAAACGCAATTTACTTAGGCCGATTTATTTGTTCTGATTGATGTACATTTTCATGACAATTATGGCATAATGTAATTAAGTCCTCAAAATGATGTCGCTCATCGCCATGATGATCATAAGTAAGATGATGAACCTCCAAGTTATTTTTGGTTCCACATTTTGTACATACAAAATCATCCATATACTTTCTACGAAATACAATTGATTTCCAATAAATAGTTTGTAAAAAATCTTGGTAGAATAAAGCCTGTAAATGAGCTTGTAACTGGTTTTCGTTTAAGTCTGTAGCCAAAAGTATAGCTCGTGTCTCTTCATTAGTCGCCTGTTGATGTGTCGGCATACAATATTTAGCAATAAATTGATCAGTTATCAATTTGTATGATTCTCCATCAGAAGATAAATGAACTACATTTTTTTTAGGTTCTTCCTTTTTCAAAATTTTGCCCGACAGTTTATCTGCGATAGTATGTACACAGCCGTTAATGATTTTGGAATGAAACGCATCAATCAAATCTGCATATGGATGCTTAATTGCTTTACTAATAGATTTTGTTAATTGAAGATATTGAATACTACCAAACCGCTCATATTGTTCTTGCCAAAAAGTAATCTTGTCACAAGAACAATACTCCATAATTTTATCCTTGAGTACTTCTTTTACTTTAGTCTCACATTCAGAACATAAAGATTTGTTCTCATATTTATTATATAAGAGCATCTCCTTATATGGAACTTGTATCTTCTTGCCATTATAGGAAGCCGTTATATTACCTTTCGGGTGTAAAGATAATTCCAAAAATGAAGAAGTCGAAACACATAATACATTTTTAGATACAGGGATACAAAGCTCTTTCCCACAGCATGAACAATGAGTTATCCATAAGAATGGATAATTACCATCTCGTTTGTAATTCTGCATAGAACCAACTTTTTTAATAACAATTCTCGATGTTTGTACTTATGATTTGAAGCATCTATAACGCCACCAGAAATCATATAGGATAAAACATCATCAGAGAAAGTATCTCCGTCTTCAAAAATCGCAGATTGATTTTCTACTGCATCGAGAAGCATCTCTATTGTAATATGTTTCATAATAACATAGTCTATCTTTTATTGGAACAAACACGTTTGTGTTTCAAGATCCAAAGGTAAATGAGACAGTTCCAATTGTTCTATGTTGGATTATCTTATGAATGAGCTGTTACTACCTCAAATATTGTGACTGGTTTGATATGTAGTATCTGACACAGCTGGCAAGCAATGCGCAAAGATGGCTCTTCCTTGTCATTGATAAAGTCTGCCAATTTACTTTGGCTGATGCCAAGTTGCTGAGCCAGGTTCTCTTCTGTTATGCCCCAATCCTGCATAGAACAATGAATAAGTTCACCAAGTGTCGGTAGGGGAATATGAACGTGCTCGTTCTCGTACCGCTCAACAATGTCAGTTACCATATCAAGTTCTTGCATGATCGGATCACCCTCATGCACCTCATCGGTCAGCGACTTCAGTATCTCTTCCATACGCTCATTTGCGACTTCATATTGTTCTTTCGTAATCTCTTTCATATTCATCTATCCTCTATGTCTTGTTTATCTTTATAAAACCATCTGTAATAAATTAAAGCGCCTACACCTAATGATAACGGAAATATAATCACAAGGCCATAAACGAAATAAATTAAATCTGTCATCTGCGTAATTTTCGTTAGTTAAGCTCAAGTTTTAATACACGAATACATATATATTATGACTCTCGAAGCCACTTCTTAAATTTCTTGCCGGCGGGCGTAAGAAGGAAGATGATGAAGCATACTCCTAAAATAATAAGAATCTCATACACCGTATTTATTGCTTGTAGAATTTCAGCCATGATTATTAAGGGTTAGAAAATAAACTAGTATAGTTGACACTATTCAATATTGCCTGAAAGGAAACGTGGGAAACGGGGACGGTATGTCCTCCTCCAAAAAAAGTTGAATGGATTAGACGTTAACTCCAGCCTTAGTTGAATGCTTTTAGGCTTAACTCCGACAAGAGTTGAATGATTATCTCTTAACTCCAAAACCTGTTGAGTTCAGCCTTGTCTGGCCTGT
>JAZUDJ010000056.1:0-16923 GCA_045639585.1 Bacteroidales bacterium | reverse complement strand
AACGCTGAGGTCTATACCGGCACGGCACGTTGGGCTGAGGCTCAGCAGTACGCTGACGCTATCATCAACGCTGGCAAGCACACGCTCTGGACCCAAGGTACTACCGGCAGCAAGGGTAACTACTGGTCAGCTTACCAGATGCTCTTCATGGGCGACAATGGTGAGAACGGCGCTTACAATGAGTGTATCCTCCCATTGCTTCAGGACGGTCAGACCACTACCTCTTGGGGTACCTCACTCTTCCTCATGGCTTCAACCTGGAAGGCTGATATGGATACGGATGCTACTTATGGTACTACCGAGTTCTGGGCAGGCAACCGTTGCCGCTCGACCTTCGTCAAGAAGTTCTTCCCAGATGGCAATGCTCCTGCTACCGACTATCGAGGCATGACCGCTGCAGCTAAGGATGACCGTGCATTGCTCCATGGCGTTGATCGTGAGTTCAATGTGGCTACTCCTACTGACTATGCTTCTGGTTATGCTTGCGCTAAGTATCGTAACACCTACTCAACAGGTGCAGCTCCTCATCACTCACAGTTTGTAGATATGGACTTCTTCCTGATGCGTGTAGGTGAGGCTTACCTCATTGCTGCTGAGGCAGCTAAGCGTCAGGGTAAGCCTGCTGCAAGCTATGTCAACGAGCTCCGCAAGCGTGCTAACTGTGCTACTCTCGTCTCTGAGAATGACTGTACACTTGACTACATCCTTGACGAGCGTTCACGCGAACTTTTCTATGAAGGCTTCCGTCGTACCGACCTCATCCGCTATGGTTATTTCGGTGGCAGCAACAGTAGCAAGTACGTCTGGGAATGGAAGGGTGGCAACGAGAGCGGTATCGGTTTCGACGCTCATCTCAACGTATTCGCATTGCCTTCAGAGGATGTCAATGCCAATGCAAACCTCGTTCAGAACCCAGGTTATTAATAATTGACAATTAATAATTGATAATTGACAATGAAAAAGTTTTTATATAGTGCAATGATGCTTGGCCTGGTGGCTGGTTTCTCTTCTTGCGAGACCGATCAGGACAATCCAACGCTCGATGTCAAGAGCTTGGAGCTTATGCTCAACACTCCATCCTTTGCAGGTAATGGCGCTTTGGTGCTCTATCCTGAGGATGTCAACATGACGTTCAACTGGAGCTGCACCGGTTTCACCTTTCCATACGTGTCAACCTATGTAATGGAGCTCTCGACTGACCCATCTTTCGGCTCATCGATCATCGTTCCATTGAAGGACAATGGCTCGGCTGCCATTTCTTCTAATGAGCTCAACAAGACTCTCCAGCAGTTGGGCGGCTGGTCAGAAAAGGACGTTCCAGAGATGGTCGATCTCTACGGTCGTGTCACCTGCAAGCCTTCTTCTACTGCAGTAATCTCTGATGAGTTTACAATCTGTTCTAACGTCCTCAACTTCTCTGTCCGTCCACGTTATCAGATGCTTAAGGCTGCAGATCCAGAGATGTGGTACATCCTCGGTGGCAACATCGGTACTGGTGCTTGGAGCAACAATGCTGAGAACATTTATATCAATAACATTCCATTCGCATTGGTTCAGGATTGTGAGTATGATATCAACACTGGTAAGGGTGAAATCACTTACACCGGCTACTTCCTCGCAAGCCAGGGCTTCAAGATTCTTCCTTCAAGCTTCGACTGGAACTATGCAATGTGTGGCAATGGTACTGGCAACATCATCTATCGTAATGGTGGCGATGATACTGGCAACATTGAGGTAGCTGATGATGGCTACTATACCATCAACATCAACACCACTACCTATGAGTGCACCTTGACTCCATACGACAAGACTCCAAAGGTATTTGGCGGCATGGCAGTTTCTGGTTCATTCAATGGCTGGAGCGATAGCGAGATGACTCCTATCAACACCGTTGACGGCATGAACAACCACCAGTGGATTGTTACCCTCGACCTTGCAGCTGGAGATCAGATCAAGTTCAAGGAGGCTGGCTCTTGGGATACCAACTGGGGCTTCGGCTCTGGTGATGGTGACGTTAATGCTTGGGGTTACGGCGTACAGGGTGGTCCAAACATCGGTATTGCCGAGGGCGGAACCTACCAGCTTTACCTCAACGATATCACAGGTTACTTCTACATTACTAAGAAATAAATGACGTAAGACTTATGAAGAATTCAATCTATTTTGCACTTGCTGCTTCACTCGTAGCTTTTGCGTCTTGCGATAACGAGGACTTTACCAATTGGGCAGCTCCAACGCAGATTCAGAATGCTCAGGGTAATGTAGATAATGTGGATGGTTCTGTAACTCCTCTTACTGGCGTTGATATGAACCTGGTTCAGGACTTGACAACCATTCCTCTTTTCAAAGTTGCAGTTTCTGGCGGCAATCTTACCTCTGTAAAGGTAGATATCTTTGGCAACGAGTATGAGAGCGACGCTCAAGGTACATTCGCTGTAGAAGACCTTAAGAACGCTGTCATTTCAGCTTTCGGTCGTGCACCAGAACCTCGTAAGGTTCCTGTTGTAGTCATGGGTGAGATGAAGGCTGGCGAGAATACTTATAGCTTCAAGTATCCTTTTGACCTTGAGGTTACTCTCTCAGCTCCTGAGATCGAGAGCGCTTACTATCTGATTGGCAATATGTGTGACTGGGATGGTGCGAAGATGCTGCCATTGACTCATGTAGGTGATGGCAACGTCTACGATTATCCAACCTTCACCACTACCTTTGAGTGTGATGCTGACTGCTACTGGAAGCTCATCGGTCAGAATGGTGTTGACGCTGGCGATATCTGGTCAGATGAGATTGGCGTTGAGATTGATGGCGATGAGTCAACCGAAGGCTTCCTGGCTACAACCAAACCTGGCGCAGGTAAGATCGCAGAGGCAGGTAAGTATAAGTTGACCATCAATATGCTTGAGGGTACTTACACCATTGAGCCTGTCAAGTATGACGAGTTCATCTACTATATTGGTGCTACCGATGGCTGGTCAAATGCAGATCAGCTCCTGAAACTCACCGATGCTGATAATGGTACTTACACCGGCTTCATCTACTGTGCTGATCCTAATGGTTGGGGCAATGAGTTCAAGTTCCAGCGCGTTGCTGGCGACTGGGGTACTGAGCTCAACAACAGCCACTTCACCACTTATGAAGGTGCTGCTGCTGATAAGGGTGGCAACCTCGGCGTAACGGGTGGCGAGTCAGTTTACTTCTTTGAGGTAAGCCTCGGTAACCAGAGCTTCAAGGCTACTGAGATCACCAACATGAACCTCGTAGGTGACTTCAACGGTTGGAATGCCGCTGACGACGCTCAGCAGATGACCTGGAATGCCGCTGATCGCTGCTACGAGATCACTGGTGCTGGCGTCAATGCTAATGGCTGGAAGTTCACAACCAACAACAGCTGGGACATCAACCTCGGCGGTCAGCTGAATGACTTGGTTGCTAATGGTGACAACATCTCTCTTGAGGGTACAACCATCAAGCTTTATCCAACTCGTACCAACAAGAACAGCATCTACTTTACTATAGAATAATTGTTATTCAATACTATTATAATGGCGTGACTTTCGGCACGATGGCTCTTGTTCGCATCAGTCATCCCGGTCGCGAGCCACGCCATTATTATATTAAAAATGTCCTTTCACTTTTGACTAAACCAATGAAGAAGATCTTTACCTCTTCCATTTTTACTTTTTTGTTTTCTGCACTGGCAGTCTCTCCGGTTTCAGCGCAAGGCTGGCCTGCTGATTATGACGGCGTGATGCTCCAGGCTTTCTCGTGGGATGATTACACCAATACCCGTTGGACCGTCCTTGAGAAGCAGGCCGATGAGCTCAGTCGCTTTTTCTCGCTCGTATGGGTGCCACAGTCAGGCAATTGTGGTGGGACATCGATGGGCTATAACCCATTGTATTACTTCGATCAGAACTCTTCTTTCGGCAAAGAGGCTGCACTTCGTTCCATGATCCAGACCTTCAAGGATAAGGGTATCGGAACCATTGCCGACGTGGTCATCAACCATCGTCAGAATGTTTCCAGCTGGGTCGATTTCCCTGCCGAGACTTATAAAGGTGTTACCTATCAGATGAAGAGCACCGACATCTGTGCTGACGATGATGGTGGAAAGGCCAAGGAATGGGCCGACAAGAATGGCTTTGAGCTTTCACCAAACAACGATTCTGGCGAGGGTTTTGATGGCTTCCGCGACATTGACCATGCTTCGGAGAATGTCCAGACCATTATCAAGGCTTACGAGGATTTCCTCCTCAACGACCTTGGCTACACTGGCTTCCGCTATGATGTAGGCAAGGGTTTTGATGCCAAGTATTTTGGCATGTACAATGAAGCAGCAAAACCACAGTTCTCAGTAGGAGAGGTGTGGGACAGCAATGCAGTCATCAAGAAATGGATTGATGGAACTAATGTTGGCAATGGCATTCAGTCAGGAGCCTTCGACTTCCAGTTCCGTTACGCCGTTCGTGATGCACTTAATAATTCGAACAAAATGTCTTCGATGAAGAATGACTGTCTGATGCGCAGCGATGACTACAAGCGCTATGCAGTGACCTTCGTCGAGAATCATGATATGCAGGATCGTGGCAATGTGACCAACTACCAGAAAGATCCTATCAATAAGAACGTCATCCAGGCTGCCAACGCTACCATGCTGACTATGCCAGGAACTCCTTGCGTCTTCCTGCCTCACTGGCTGGAGTACAAGGCTCAGATCAAGCAGATGATCGATGCACGCAAGGTGGCAGGAATCACCAATACTTCGAGCATTGAGGAACTCTATAGCGACAACACCGCTTACATCTATAAGAGTGGCTCATTGCTTTGTATGATCGGTGGCGCCAAGAGTTCGTATGCCGATGGTTATCAGCTCATCATGAATGGCAATCGCTACTATATTTACTTGGCTAAGTCGGCCGAGATGCCATGGATCAGCGTCTCTTCTTCCGAGTATGCTCACGATGCTTTGGCTCAGTCGGTAAAGCTGACTGCTGTCTCTGCTTCTGATGCCGCCAAGCTGGTTTATACCACCGATGGCTCGGAGCCTTCTGCTACCAATGGCATCGTCGTAGAGAGTGGTACAAGCATTGAGATTGCTGCCACAACCACACTCAAGGTCGGTCTTCTGGTCAATGATGAAGTCAAGAACGTGCAGACGCGTCAGTACACCTGGCTCGAGGAAGTAGTTATCCCTACTACCAAGGCCACGATGCACGTCTGCAATGAGTCAGGAGCCTTGAATCCTCTCTACATCTATATCTGGGCAGGTCCTGAGAATGAGCAGATCAATGGCGGCTGGCCAGGCAAGGAGGCTAAGGATACCGAGGAAGTCGGAGGGAAGACCTGGTATGTACAGAGCTTTGACATCCCGACCTCAGGAGAGGAATATGTAGTTAACTTTGTCTTCACGACCAAGGGTGGAGGTACTCAAACCGTAAACGTTGAAGGCATGACTCAGGATACCTATTATATTATTAATAAGGAGCAGTCAGGTGGCAAGTATACCGTTACCAATGTCACTGATCAGTATTCTGCCATCGAGTCAGTCATCGTTGACCTTCCTCAGCAGGATGCACTTCTCTTCGACTTGCAGGGTCGCCCATCCAAGACCATGAACGCTGGCCAGCTCTACATCCGCGCAGGTCAGAAATTGATTGTCCGCTAAAACTGATTCGACAAAAGAGAATTGATTTTTTTTGATTTCCTTTGATGGAGAATAAATTACGATAAGATATGTCCTACAATCCCCTTACAACTATTGCACTGAGCCTTTCGGCTTTAGGATGCTTGACCACCAGTTGCTCAGGTACGGGTCAGGAGAGCACCGCACAGCTCTCTGACAACGTGGCTTGGCAAGACGCTCAAGTCCGCTTCACCGTCATTAACGACGGCGTCATCCGCATGGAGTTTGCTCCTGATGGCCAGTTTGTCAACGATCCTTCATTCATTGCCGTCAACCGTCAGTACGCCAAGTCCGACTACAAGCTCAGCGAGAATGACAGTCAGATCAGCATCAGCACCGACCGCATGACCCTCACTTATCAGAAGGGTTCAGGCGCCTTCTCTGCCGACAATCTTTCAATAGCAGCCGCCACCTCGCTCACCACTCACTTCACCTGGCACCCAGGTGATGTGCAGCAGCAGAACCTCGGAGGCACCTATCGTACCCTCGATGGCTATGATGGCAATCGCTACTACGCTTGGAATCGTAAGGCCGATGGTAGTCAGGAACTTCCGCTCGAAGATGGCCTCCTGGCTCGTGATGGCTGGACACTCATTGACGACAGCCAGGGCTTGCTCTTCGACGGTGATGTCAACGATCTCTCTTCACCAGAGATGCCATGGGTCAAGGAGCGTACCTCGGCTGCTGAGGCGCAGGATTGGTACTTCATGGCTTACGGCCACGACTATAAGCAGGCGTTGAGCGACTATACTCAGTTCGCTGGTTGCATCCCATTGCCTCCACGCTTCGCCTTCGGTTACTGGTGGTCTCGCTACTGGCGCTATTCGGCCGAAGACCTCCGCTTCCTCGTCAAGAGCATGAAGGAGTGGAACAATCCGCTCGACGTTTTGGTCATCGATATGGATTGGCACTACAGCGATGGCGTCAAGGGTGGTTGGACAGGCTATACCTGGAACGATGAGCTCTTCCCTGATCCTGAAGGCTTGCTCAAGGAGTTCGACGAGCAGGGTATCCAGGTCACTATGAACCTTCATCCTGCCGATGGCGTCTCTTCTGTCGAGGAGCATTATGCCGACTTTGCCAAGTGGCTTGGCCGTGAACCTAAGACGCCTGAGGAGCGCGATACGCTTCAGTGGTGTAGCTCGGACAAGAAATATATGGAAGGCTGGTACGAAACCATCCTCCGTCCGCTTGAAAAACAGGGTGTTGACTTCTGGTGGCTCGACTGGCAGCAGGGTCTCGCTGATCAGAAGATCCCTTCGCTCAGCAATACTTTCTGGCTCAACTATGCCACCTTCTCTGATATGCAGCGTCACCGCGATGTCCGTCCATTGCTCTATCATCGCTGGGGTGGCCTCGGCAACCATCGCTATCAGATTGGCTTCTCAGGTGACTCCTACGCTACTTGGGCAAGCCTTGAGTATCAGCCATACTTCAACAGCACCGCTTCGAACGTCCTTTATGGTTACTGGAGCCACGACCTCGGAGGTCACATGCTCTGTTATCCAGGCGATAAGCTCGATGAGGAGCTCTATATCCGCTGGATGGAGCTTGGCCTCTTCCTTCCGATCATGCGCACCCACTCGACCAACGACGTGAACATGAACAAGGAGCCTTGGGCTCTGATGTCTGAGGAGAATGGCAAGTTCGTCGCTCAGCTCGTCCGTCAGCGTGAGGCGCTCGTACCTTATTCATATACAGCAGCTCGTCAGGCCTACGAGACAGGCGTTTCGCTCTGTCGTCCGATGTATTATGATTACCCTGAGGCTGAGCAGGCTTACGACTTCAAGGCTCAGTATATGTATGGCGACAACTTCATCGTTGCTCCTATCACCACACCGATGAATAAGGACGGAAAGAGTACCGTCAACGTCTGGTTGCCAGCAGGTAACGACTGGTACGAGATGTGTACCGACCAGCTCCTCAAGGGCGGTCAGACCCTCGAGCGTTCCTTCACGCTGCAGCAGTATCCTCTCTATGCCAAGGCCGGTAGCATCCTGCCACGCTATGAGGGTAAGAACAACCAGTCGGTGGCAGAGGAGCACATCTTCCTCCACGTCATTCCTGGCAGCGATCATGGCTCAGGATGGATGTATGAGGATGCTGGCAATGACCAGAACTACGCTACTCAGTACGCCACCACCAAGTTCAGCTATGAGGCCAACGACGCTGTCCGTCGCCTCACCATCGGAGCTCGTGAGGGTAAGTATGACGGCATGTTGACCACTCGCACCTACTCTGTCAAGTTCTCTGCTGACGCTGCTCCTGCTGAGGTCCTGGTCGATGGTAACCCTGTGAAATTCCTCTTCGAAGGCAACAGCCTCCGCGTCAGCACCGGTTCTGTTGACCCTGCTGTTGAGCACATAATCGAAATTAAAAAATAAATAATATCCTCTTATGAAGACACATCTTACTCTTGCTATCTCCCTTGCCCTGGCCGCAGGTTCGGTCAGCGCGCAGCAAGTCACTACTTGCGACAATACCATCCTCCACTGCTGGAGCTGGTCATTCAATACCATCCGTGAGAATATGGCCGATATTGCCGCTGCTGGCTATACCATCATTCAGACCTCGCCTGCACAGCAGTGTGTCACCGAAACCCGTGGCGATAAGGGTGGTGGTAACCAGCTTTTCGGCAAAGGCTACTGGTACTATCATTATCAGCCAACTGACTGGAAGATTGGTAATTACCAGCTCGGTACCCGCGAGGATCTCGCCGCTCTTTGCGCTGAGGCCAATAAGTATGGCGTCCGCGTGATCGTGGATGTTTTGCCAAATCATACCTCGGTCGATGATACCCGCGTCAGCGATGATCTTGACGCTGCAGTAGGTGGTCACGACAAGCTCTATCATGCCAACGGATTCACTGCCATCACCGAATGGAATGACCGTCTGCAGTGCACCAGCGGAGAGATGGGTGGCCTGCCGGATGTCAATACGGAGAATCCTGATTTCCAGTACTATTACATGACATACGTCAACGACCTCCTGGCTTGTGGCGTCCGCGGTTTCCGCTATGATACTGCCAAGCACATCGCCTTGCCAAGTGACCCGAAGGATCCTTCTTCTCCAGAGAATGACTTCTGGGAGGTGGCTACGGGTCGTAAGGCCGTGAAGGGCCTGCGCCTTGCTCTGCCAATGGATAGCATCTTCATGTATGGTGAGGTGCTTCAGGATAAGAATGTAAAAGAGACCGAATACGCTGAGTATATGGGCCTTACCGCCAGCAACATGGGTGGCGCTCTCCGCTATGATCTGGAGAATGCGGATTGGAGCAAGTCCGATGTCGAGAGCTATCACAATCCTGCTGAACCTAAGAAGCTCGTCACCTGGGTAGAGAGCCACGATACCTATTGCAATGGCCACGAGTCGGCAAATCTTACCGATGAGCAGATACGTCTCGGTTGGGTCTTCCTGACCGCTCGTCAGTTCGGTACACCTCTCTTCTATAGCCGTCCGGACGGTAGCGATGGCCCTTCAGGCAACTGGTGGGGCAACAACCTCGTCGGCGCCAAGGGTAATGACAACTTCAAGCATCCTTTGGTCGTAGCTGTCAATAAGTTCCGCACACAGATGTCTGGTCAGCCAGAGTCGCTCGCCTTCTCAGAGAATGGCGCAGTTGCAGTTGTCTCTCGTGGCAAGAAAGGTGCAGCCATTGTCAATATCAAGAATGAGTCACAGACACTTAGCGTAGCCACCTCCTTGCCAAATGGCACTTACAAGGACGTGGTTTCTGGCAAGAAGTTCCAGGTCAAGAAGGGTAAGATCGTTGGACAGCTCGACGCAATGTCTGCCATCCTTCTCGTACGCAAATAAGTGTTCGCAGAAATTCTTGCGAGCCCTTCTTTGATGCGGGAATCTAACACTACGTCCGTAGTGTTAGATTCCTGCGTCTCGAAACTTAACACTACGTCCGCAGTGTTAGACTCACACATCAAGAATACCAACACTACGTCCGCAGTGTTAGTATTTTATTGCTCGGAAGTCAACACTTTGTACCAAGTGTTGATATTGCGCAAAAAAAATCGCAAAAAATTTGGAGATTCCGTATTTTCGTCTTATCTTTGCAGCATCTTAGAATAATGTGAAAAACCTCTTAACTATCTCACTATATGGCAAAGAAAAGCACTAAGGGAGCAGAGAAACTGCTGGCACGAATCTCAGAATGGTTCAGCGCTCATCCTAAGGATTCTTATAACTATCTGCAGATCTCGCAGGAATTAGGTATCTTCGGTCGTAGTAACCGAAGTGACGTTTATGACATGCTTGTCGAGTTGCAGGCAGAAGGCTTCCTGAGAGAGATTTCTTCGGGACGCTACACGCTGGCTGACCGTAAGGCGCAGGAGGAGCTGATCGGCATCTTCGACCGTCGTCACAATGGCATGCACAATGTGAGGATCACGGCTACCAAGGAGGATGGCGTGACGCCTCTTTACGAGGAACCTTTCACCGTCTATGATGGCGATGACCTGCAGGCGCTCTCTGGCGATAAGGTCCGTATTCAGAAGATGGCTGGCAAGCGTACAAAGTTCGGAGGTCCACAGGCGCGTGTCGTTGAGGTCATTGAGCGTGTGCCACACCGTTATGTAGGTGTACTGCAGAAGACGGCGAAATATGCATTCGTAACTCCTGATAATCGAGCACTTGACAAAGATATTTACATCCCTAATGAACTGCTTGGTAAGGCAAAGAATGGCGATAAGGTAATCGTTGACTTCGAGCGCTGGCCACAGTTCTCAAAGAATCCTGTCGGTCGTATTGCAGACGTTCTCGGTCGTGATGGTGAGAACAATGCTGAGATGCATGCTATCCTGGCTGAGTATGGATTGCCATATAAGTATCCGGAGTCGCTGGTTCGTGTGGCCAACAAGATTGCCGATGGTGTGACTGACGAGGAGGTGGCTCGCCGCCTGGATTATCGTCCATACATCACATTCACCATCGATCCTGCTGATGCTAAGGACTTTGACGATGCTTTGTCGTTGCGCAAACTCGAGAATGGCCACTGGGAGGCTGGCGTGCATATTGCTGACGTGACCCACTATGTGAAGCCTGAGTCGGCCATCAATAAGGAGGCGTTCTCGCGCGCTACTTCTATTTATCTCGTCGACCGTACCATCCCGATGTTGCCTGAGCGTCTCTGTAATGAACTCTGCTCGCTGCGCCAGGATGAGGACAAGTTGACTTACTCTGTCCTGTTCGAGATGGACGATGATGCCAACGTGCTTAAGTCGCAGATTGTCAAGACAGTGATCCGTTCGGACCGCCGCTTCTCATACGAGGAGGCGCAGGAGATCATCGAGACAGGTAAGGGCGATCTGGCTCCGGAGATGCTGCAGCTCGACCGCCTGGCCAAGCAGCTCAGAGCGCGTCGTTTCGCCGAAGGTGCTATCAGCTTTGAGCGTGCAGAGGTCAAGTTCGTCATTGATGAAAAGGGCAAGCCGACCGATGTATACTTCAAGGTTTCGAAGGATGCTAACAAGCTCGTCGAGGAGTTCATGCTTCTGGCCAACCGCACTGTGGCTGAGGCCATCGGCAAGAATGTAAAAGTGCAGAAGATCAACGGCAAGGCGCAGAAGAAGGCCAAGGCGTTCGTCTATCGTGTGCATGACCAGCCATCGCCTGAGAAACTGGAGAACCTCGCTGGCGTGGCTTCTCGCTTCGGACATAAGTTCATTGCGCAGGGTAATAACAAGGTTATCAGCCAGGGTATCAATACGTTGATGAAGGAAATTCACGACAAGCCGGAGGAGAACCTGCTCTCTGCATTGGCCATCCGCTCGCAAGCCAAGGCTGTCTATACGACTGAGAATATCGGTCACTACGGACTTGCTTTCGAGTACTATACTCACTTCACTTCGCCAATCCGTCGTTATCCGGATTGCATGGTGCATCGCTTGCTCGATCGTTATATCAATCAGGAGGGTCGCAGCGTGCCACTGCCACAGCTCGAGGAGGAGTGCAAGCATTGCTCGGATATGGAACAGCTGGCTGCACAGGCGGAGCGTTCCTCTATTAAATATAAGCAGGCTGAGTTCCTCAAGGATCGCGTAGGTATGGTCTTCGATGGCGTGGTGAGCGGTGTCTCAGAGTGGGGTATCTACGTGGAAATCAAGGAGAACCTCTGCGAGGGAATGATTCCGGTACGCGACCTCAAAGATGACCACTATGTCTTCGACGAGAAGAACTATTGCATGATTGGCCGTCGCACCCATAAGCGTTTCACGCTGGGTGACAACCTCAAGATTCAGGTTGCGTCGGTCAACATGGAGCGCAAGACCATCGACTTTACATTAGCATAATGAATTTGCAAATGAATAATTCTAAAACATTGACGATGGCTGCTGCGGTTTCGCTGGCAGCCATTGCTTTTATGGCAGAGCCTGCAGTGGCTCAAGTTATTTATAAGAACGCTGACTATCAGTGGCGTGGCAATCAGTTCTTCCAGGGCAAGAACAAGGCGGTAGCTAAGTCGGCCACTGAGATGACCAGTAATTACAAGAGCGAGTGGACGTCGCCGGCTCCGAACTATATGCCTCAGATGCCGACGGGTATTGATCCTGAACATTGGACATTGAAGCGTGATATCAGCCACTTGCCGCAGTATACTTCATCGCTCATCATCGACAACGCTTTGTATAATATGAGCCTGGAGGAGAGCGAGTTGGCTATCGAAGCTGACTCGACTTATCGCACGGGTGTCTATTGGGGAGGTGTCTGGACGCGTGACGTGTCTTACTCTATCCTGCACTCGCTGGCACAGCTCTGTCCGGAGGTCTCGATGAAGTCGCTTTTGGCCAAGATCAACCAGAATAACCGCATCATTCAGGATACGGGTACGGGTGGCGCGTGGCCTTGCTCGACCGACCGTACGACTTGGGTGCTGGCTGCGTGGGAGTGCTATCTGGTGACGGGTTCGAAGGAATGGCTCGACCGTATCTTCCCAGTCATCAAGAATACGCTTGAGGATGATCATCTTGTGGCTTACGATCCGCAGACACAGCTGATGCGCGGCGAGACCTCTTGGCTCGACTGGCGTGAGCAGGAGTATCCGCTCTGGATGCAACCTGCTGATATTTACCAGAGTGAGTGCATGGGTACGACGGCGGTGCATTATCGTTCCTTGCAGATCCTTGCCGAGATCTGTCGTCTGGAAGGTCAGCCAGCTTGGGCTTCAAAGTACGAGAAGTGGGCGTCGGACCTGAAGGAAGGTATGAACCGACAGCTCTGGATGGAGGATAAGGGTCTTTATGCCATCTATCTCTATGGTCGTAACCATCTGGTGCAGCATCCTCAGATGGAGATCCTTGGCGAGTCGTTCGCTATCCTCTGGGACATCGCTTCGCCTGAGCGTCAGCGTCGTATCAGCGAGCAGATGGTCAGCGAGAACTTTGGTACGCCAGATTTCTATCCGAACCTGAAGGACCAGTATCCGTATCATAATGATGCAATGTGGCCATTTACACAGGGTTACTGGATGAAGGCGCAGGCTAAGGCCGGTAATGAACAGGGTGTATTGCATGCCATCTCAAGCATCTATCGCCTGGCTGCCATGAACCTCAGTAATTACGAGAATATGGTCATCTATGATGGCAACGATAAGGGCCTGGCCATCAATTCACCTCGTCAGCTCTGGAGTGTCGCTGCCGATGCTGCCATCGTGCCAAACATCTATTTCGGTGTAAACTATGAGGTGGATGGTATTCATTTCCAACCATTCGTCCCTAAGACGTTGGCTGCTAAGCGTGAACTCAAGAACTTCCGCTATCGCAATGCGGTATTGAATATGAGTATCTCTGGCTTTGGTAATGAATTGAAGTCTTTCCGCCTCGATGGAATAGAAGTTGCACCATTCTTTGCTGCAAATCTCGAAGGAGAGCATACTATCGAGATGGTGCTTGCCAACAAGCAGCCAGCTGCTATGCAGATGAAGATTTGCAAGAATGAGTATCAGCCATTGACTCCTGCTGCAAAGTTGGAGGGTCGTATACTTTCTTGGCAGATGGTGAAGCCTGAGCTGATGGCAGAGTTCAATAAGGAGGTTTCTTCGGATGTTGCTCAGTATCTCATCCTCCGCAATGGCAAGGAATATAAATCGCTTTCTGCCTCAGAATCATCTGTTTCGTTGACCGAAGAAGGTGAGTATGCTGTTGTCGCCGTCGGCCAGAATGGCTGGCACTCGTATATGAGCGAGCCTATTGCCTATTATAATAATGTGTCTCTCTACTCCGTTGGCGACTTCGCTTTGCCTTTCGATCCTCAGCGCAAGCAGGTGCAGGAGAGTGTCGGTGCAGGTGGTGGTATGGCTGGTGTGGCTGAGGCTCGTGCCAAGGTTCCGACACTTGAAGGTGAGGACGTCAGCGGAGCCAAGGGTCGCATTGCCATGATTACTCGCAACGAGAATCCGCTCATAACCATCCCTGTATCAGTGGCTTCTGCCGGAACCTACGCCATCGACTGGCGCTATGCAAATGGCAATGGCCCAATCAATACGGAGAACAAGTGTGCTACTCGTTTGCTCAGCATTGATGGAGCCATTGTAGGTGTTAGTGTCTTCCCTCATCGCGGAAGCGGAGAGTGGAATAACTGGGGTTGGAGCAATGCCACGGTGGTCAATCTCTCAGCGGGCGATCATATCATTACGCTGGAATTCAGCGATACCGTTGAGAATATGAACATCCACGTCAACCAGGCGTTGCTGGATCAGTTGAGGGTGACTAAACTTTGATTTAGTCAGCCATCAACTTACGATAACGTGCGCGCTTCGGCTCTTCGGTGCCGAGGCGCTTTGCTTTATGTATCTCATACTCAGTATATGAGCCTTCGTAGAAATAAACTTCACCATCGCCTTCAAATGCAAGGATGTGAGTACAGATACGGTCGAGGAACCAGCGGTCGTGGCTGATGACTACAGCGCAACCAGCGAACTGCTCGAGGCCTTCCTCCAAAGCGCGGAGGGTGTTGACGTCGATATCATTGGTTGGCTCGTCGAGGAGAAGCACGTTGCCTTCTTCCTTGAGTGCCATGGCGAGGTGCAGACGGTTACGCTCACCACCAGAGAGGACGCCACAGAGCTTGTTCTGATCGGCTCCGTTGAAGTTGAAGCGGCTCAGGTAAGCATGGACATTGACGTCCTTGCCACCCATGCGGATGAGTTCGCTGCCACCGCTGACAACATCGAAGATTGTCTTCTTAGGATCAATGTCCTTGTGCTGCTGATCAACGTATGCCAGCTTGACGGTTTCGCCCGTGGTGAAAGTACCTGCATCGACCGTCTCCAAGCCCATGATCATGCGGAAGAGTGTAGTCTTGCCTGCGCCGTTAGGACCGATGATGCCTACGATGCCGTTAGGTGGAAGCATGAAGTTGAGATCTTTGAACAATACCTTCTCGCCGAAGGCCTTTGCAACATGCTCAGCCTCAAGGACCTTGTTGCCAAGGCGTGGGCCATTCGGGATGAAGATCTCAAGCTTCTCTTCGCGCTCCTTCTGCTCCTCATTGAGCATCTTGTCGTAGCTGTTAAGACGGGCCTTGCCCTTGGCCTGGCGAGCCTTTGGTGCCATGCGTACCCATTCGAGCTCACGCTCCAAGGTCTTGCGGCGCTTCGAAGCGGTCTTCTCTTCCTGTGCCATGCGGGTGGTCTTCTGGTCGAGCCAGCTTGAATAGTTGCCCTTCCAAGGGATACCCTCGCCACGGTCGAGCTCGAGGATCCACTCAGAGACGTCATCGAGGAAGTAACGGTCGTGGGTTACAGCAATGACGGTACCCTCGTACTGCTGCAAGTGCTGCTCCAGCCAGTCGATACTCTCGGCGTCGAGGTGGTTGGTAGGCTCGTCAAGGAGCAATACATCCGGCTTCTTGAGGAGGAGTCGGCAGAGAGCCACACGGCGGCGCTCACCACCAGAGAGGGTGCTGACGTTCCAGTCGCCAGGAGGACAGTTGAGTGCGGCCATCGCGCGGTCGAGCTTGGAATCGATGTTCCAGGCGTCGGTACTGTCGATGATATCCTGAAGCTCAGCCTGACGGTTGATCAGCTGATCCATCTTGTCTGGATCCTCCAGATATTCTGGTTCGGCAAACTTCATGTTTACCTCTTCGTATTCTGCCAATGCATCATAGATATGCTGCACGCCTTCCATGATATTCTCCTTGACGGTCTTGGTCTCATCGAGCTTAGGATCCTGCTCCAGGTAGCCTACTGAGTAGCCAGGGCTCCATACAACCTCACCCTGTGATGGCTGGATGATGCCAGCGATGATCTTCATCAAGGTCGACTTACCAGCACCGTTCAGACCGATAATACCGATCTTTGCGCCATAGAAGAACGAGATATAGATGTTCTTAAGGACGGTTTTCTGGGTCTGAGGGATTGTGTGGGTACAATTTACAAGCGAGAAGATGATTTTCTTGTCGTCTACTGTTGCCATATATTTATATATTTAATAATGTGTAATCGGAAAACTTTGCAAAGATAGGGCAAATTCCTTTAAAAACCAATTTTAAAACCCAAATCACGACTTCGAGCGACGAGAATTGCGCAAAATGTCTTGTACAATCGGTTGAAATGATAGGCGAAGATGGCAACGGTGCGCGAAAATAGGCCTAAAATCATCGAAAAAGCAGTTTTTTCAAAAATACTTTTAAAATAATTTGGATTGGTTCCGAAAACCCGCTATCTTTGCACCCGCTAAAACGGAAGAACGCAAGTTTGACGAATTAGCGATGATCTTTGAAGTGATGAAATTGACAATAAAATTTAGCAAGTACATACTTGGGTAGAGCAAGTGTAAGCTTTACCGTCAATAACTGAATTGATTGCCAGAATCGGACGAATCTCAAACAAATGTCTATTCACCCACAAGGGTAAATAAATAATAAAAAATTACAACGAAGAGTTTGATCCTGGCTCAGGATGAACGCTCGCGACAGGCCTAACACATGCAAGTCGAGGGTGATCCTTTCGGGGTGAAACCGGCGCACGGGTGAGTAACGCGTATGTAACCTGCCTCTAAGTGGGGGATAGCCCAGCGAAAGCTGGATTAATACCGCATAATACCTATTGATGACATCTGAAATAGGTTAAAGATTTATTGCTTAGAGATGGACATGCGTTGGATTAGCTGGTTGGCGGGGTAACGGCCCACCAAGGCGACGATCCATAGGGGTTCTGAGAGGAAGGTCCCCCACATTGGTACTGAGACACGGACCAAACTCCTACGGGAGGCAGCAGTGAGGAATAT
>JAZUDJ010000055.1:0-51330 GCA_045639585.1 Bacteroidales bacterium | reverse complement strand
AGAGGTTGTTGAGAAGGTTAAGGAATATGGCCTTAGCTACATCCAGCTTCATGGCGATGAGGATCTGGCTTATGTCACTGCTTTGCATAAGATTCTCGTTGAGCAGAAGGTTCGCACCCCTCGCATCGTCCGTGCCATCAGCGTCAGCTCTCGCAGCTCTGTTCTCAAGGCCATGATGTGGGACGGTTACGTCGACGGCCTCCTCTTCGAGACCCCTACCAATGGCTATGGTGGATCAGGTGAGTCTTTTGACTGGAGTCTTCTGAGCAGTTATCGCGGTCGCACCCCATTCTTCCTGACGGGCGGCATCGGTCCTAACTCGCTTGAAGCACTCAAGGAATTTGAGCACCCTATGTGGCTTGGCGTTGACCTCAACAGCCGTTTTGAAAGCGAACCAGGAGTCAAGGATGTTGAGCTCCTCAAGTCTTTCATCACCGAGCTTCGCGAAGCTATCCTGAAGGGTGATAATAAAGTTTATACATTATAATGAATAGAATCAATCAACTTTTCGCCAGCAAGCCTGAAAACCTGCTGAGCCTCTATTTCTGCGCCGGCGCGCCTACCCTTGACGGTACAGCCGACGTGATCCGTGCCATGCAGCAGAAGGGTATTGCCATGGTCGAGATCGGTGTGCCATTCAGTGATCCTATGGCCGATGGTCCTGTCATTCAGGAAGCTGCCACTCAGGCGCTGCGCAATGGTATGTCGCTCCGTCTCCTCTTTGAGCAGCTCAAGGACATCCGCAAGGACGTTACCATTCCGCTCATCCTCATGGGTTATATGAACCCTGTGATGCAGTTCGGCTTCGAGCGTTTCTGCCAGAAGTGCGTCGAGGTAGGTATCGACGGCATGATCCTCCCAGACCTCCCATTCAAGGATTATATGGAGGATTTCAAGCCGATCGCCGACAAGTACGACCTGCGTATCATCATGCTCATCACCCCTGAGACCAGCGAGGAGCGCATCCGTTTCATAGATGACAATACCGACGGCTTCATCTACATGGTGTCTTCTGCCGCCATCACCGGTGCACAGAAGGAGTTCAACGAGGCCAAGCAGGCTTACTTCAACAAGGTTCACGCCATGAACCTCAAGCACCCGACCATGATCGGTTTCGGCATCAGCAACAAGCAGACCCTCCAGTCCGCTCAGGCCAATGCCAACGGCGCCATCATCGGTTCGAAGTTCGTCCAGCTGCTTGCTGAGGCCAATGGAGATGCTCCTAAGGCTCTCGAAGAGTTGTATGCAGCTCTCGAAAAGTAAAAGATCGCTTCAGCGAGATAGGATATCAACACTTGGTACCAAGTGTTGATATTTTTTATGTACGAAGCTGACATCGCGTACGTAATGTCAGCTTCCGAGGAGTGGGCATCTCCTGCACGGTACGGTGTAGGAGATGCCTTTGTCGTGGCATGTCCTCTACCGTACTGCGCAGACCATGCCGCGATGCGGGAAGGGATGCCGTGCATGCAAGCTGTCCTTTCTTACTTTTTTCATGATGCACGAATAATCCTTCACTCCTTCACGCCGCACCTTATCTCGCTGTCTTATAGAAATTTATGGCCGTGAAGGATGAGTGAAGGATAGTGAAGGATCTTTTACCATCCTTCACTCGCCAAAGTCCCTATGAGATAGGTAGTTATGAGCCTCAGTGAAGGAGTGAAGGATTTTTTTGCGTTCATAAAAAAACTATTCTTTTCATTGTTTTGAACAGATTATCATCAAAAAGTCTTTCAATAATTTGGAGATACTGAGAATTGTTTGTATCTTTGCCGTGCAAAAAATAAGTATATGGATAATAAGAAAAATATCCCAACTGTTCAAGAATTAGAGGCAGAGAACCAAGAGATTGTTCTTTTCCGAACTGATGACGAACAGGTGGCTGTAGATGTGATTTTTGCGGAGGAAACTGTTTGGCTGACAATTGATCAGATGTCTAGGCTTTACGAAAAGTCTCGTTCTACGATTAACGAACATATACTAAACATATATGCAGAAGGAGAACTTTCTCCAGAAGAATCTCTAAGAAAAATCGGAATTTCCGATTTTTCTACTAAGCCGACCAATTATTACAACCTTGATGTCATTATATCAGTAGGTTATCGAGTAAAGTCCTTGCGTGGTACGAAGTTTCGTCAGTGGGCGACGAAACGCTTGAATGAGTATATTCGTAAGGGTTTCACAATGGATGATGAGCGACTAAAAGAATTGGGTGGAGGTAACTACTGGAAAGAACTTATCCAACGTATTCGAGACATCCGAGCTTCAGAAAAGGTTTTTTACAGACAGGTACTCGACATCTATTCGACGAGTATAGATTATGATCCTCGTGCAGAAGTCTCGCAGCTTCTTTTCAGAAAGGTTCAGAACAAGATGCACTTTGCTGTGCATGGTCAAACTGCCGCCGAGGTCATTTATACTCGAGCAGATGCAGAAAAAGAGTTTATGGGGTTGACATCATTCCGTGGTGATCGTCCGCATTTGGCAGATGCACTGATTGCAAAGAACTATCTTGACGAAAAAGAACTGAGGGCGATGGGACAGATTGTCTCGGGTTATCTTGATTTCGCAGAGCGTCAGGCTGATCGACAGATTCCTATGACAATGCAGAATTGGGCAGAACATCTTGACAGGATCTTGACAATGAGTGGTGAAAAACTGCTCGAAGGGAACGGTTCTGTCTCTCACCAGCAGGCAGAGGAAAAGGCTCGTACTGAATACAAAAAATACCAGCAAAGAACTTTAAGTTCTGTAGAGCAGGCATTCCTCGATAGTGTTTTGTCTTTGGAGCAAAAGAATATAAAATAGCATCTGCCACTGTGGCAAGTTGTTCGAAAAAAGGGGCGAAAATGTTTTATAACATAATCTCAGCAAAAAATCTTTCAATAATTTGGAGATACTGAGAATTGTTCGTATCTTTGCCGTGAAAAAATAAGATTATATGGTAAGCAATTCTGTGAAATACGAAGAGATAGATAAGGCTCCAGCGTCAGTGCATGATGATACGGAGTTCGCATACGTTACTCGCTCAAGGTTCTCCACTACCTTGGGGGAGGAGGTGAGTATTGTCGATACTCCAGAGTTGCCACCATATACTATGGAGGAACTCAATGCTAGGATTGATGAGGCGGAAGAGCAGATAGCAAGGGGAGAGGTGCTGACAGAAGAGGAGGCAGAACTGGAATTCGAGCGTTTCTTAGCGACGTTATGATGCAATTGATTTGGACTAAACGTGCTCAAAATGAGCGTTTCAAAGTCGCTGCATATATTTCTGCTAATTTTGGAAAGAAAGCGACTTATGATTTTGTTGCAGATCTGTCGAAGAAACGGCGTTGGATTAAGGAATCGCCGACCATTGGCCGATTAGAACCTTTACTTGCCGATCGAGTCATACAATACCGATACCTGCACGTCGGCAAACATAACAAGATGATTTATTGCGTAAAAGGCAATACAATCTATATCGTTGATCTCTGGGATATGCGCCGCGAGCCTTCTCGCTTAGCTTCCCGAATCAGATCGAAGAAAAAATAAACCCTAAAACACTGATTAAGACTCAGAAATAACAAAGAGATTACATACATAACACATAATAGCATCAGACTATCATTGTGGTGTTCCGAATAAGCGTCCCAATAATTTATTCTGAATACACACCGCATCAATGATGGTTGGCTTTGGCGTTTATATGCGTCCTTGGAGCCAACTTGCCGGATATGAAGATAGTAAGATGCTTGCACCTTGGGTGTGAGCATTTCTTATATTCGGCAGAGGTTCAGAAGGGACGCTAGCCTCGGAACACCGTAAGAAGGCTCACACCCTTTTTGCGTCCAGACGATACCATGCAAAGCCACACACATAGATTGATAAGATAGTTGCGTGATGCAAAAATCTTATCATGATATGATCACAGGTGATATAAAGAAACAAGATTGATCAGGTCTGGGATGTCTTCTTTGTAGCAGGCATCACTAGTCCTATTGCCGTACTCGAACAGATGACCTATATCTTCTTCATGAAGTTGCATGACGATAAGCAGATTCATGTAGAGGGATTGCTGGCGTTTCTGCCGAAGATATATCAAATAATCTTTTGTAAAATATATGCATAACACATAAACTGATGTAACTATTATGTACAAACTTATTATTATGGGATTATTTTTATTTGCATCATGTAAATGTTCCCAGCAATTACACACTTTTATACAAGAGAATCCTGTTCAGAAAGAACTAGATATTCCCGATGTATTAAGTTCTAAATCTATTTCCGTTTATTCATTAGGAGACTCTGTCGCCAGCTACGGAAAAATCTGCGGTTATAATGTGCAAAGCACACCTAAGAAAGTTGACCATAAAAAGATTGAGGTTCTATCTTATTTACTTCAGATGCCAGATATGCTTGAATTTGGATACACTCCTGTAAAGCAACCATTCAAGCCCTCTGTCGCTTTCAAACCCTCAAATAAATCAAGGAAATCACTTCTCTTTTCTTTAGGAACTGATGAAATTGCAATATCTGTTGATGATTCGACATATGTGACTTATAGATACGTTCATCCAGATTTGATTCAGAAAATAGTAGAGGATATTAAAAATTAACAAATTATGCATAGACTCATATTGTTATTATTAGTGTTACTATGTAATTATAGTACATTTTCGCAGACATTGCATGCTATAATTTTTGCAAATACAGAATGCCCAGGAGATCCACGCAATATTAATGATAGAGGAATTGGTCCTTCTGTTACTTGTGATTATTACCGCATGAAAGTAGAGATGGCAACGATTGCAAGTTTTATTGGATATAAACTGAATCCTAAGTATTGTGTTGGAACACAAGAAGAATTCTCTTTGAAAAATCTTAACAAAGTGATAGACGAACTTACTTGTGAACCTAATGATATAGTCTTTTTCTATTACTCAGGACATGGTTCAAGAAATAAAAACGACAAGACGTTGTTCCCACAAATGAATCTCGTTGTAGATCCTTATCATACACGAATAGAGGATTCTCAGGCAAATTATCCAATTTACAATGTTAAGGAGGAAATTATGAAAAAGAATCCACGACTTGCTATTGTTGTAGGTGATTTATGTAATAGTATTGCGGAATGGGTAAGTCCAAAATCAATTCCTTCGGACAAATCTGCAACAAAAGTAGATGATGCCCCAGTCAAATTCTACAGAGACATGTATTTGAATTATAAAGGAGCTGTCATTGCTACATCAAGTAAGCCTGGACAGTCTTCATTAGCGTTTTCTGATGGCGGAGCTTTCACATTAAGTCTTATGGATGTGATGCAAATTATGGCAACAAAAGGAATGGAGGCAAGCTGGCAACTTTTGCTGGATGGAAGTATTTATGGAACAGAACAGAGAACTAACGAACGCCAGACACCAATTTACGATCTGTCGGATCTTTCCTTTGACAATTCTGGGGCGGATAATGTTGCTTCTACCGAAGAACAAGTTCAAAGCCAAGTTGAAGAAGACGCAGACAATTACACTCTTGACGAAGATGCACTCAGTAAACTTCTGACAGGAATCGGTTCTGAAAGTCTGTCTCTTGAGAATCGAATAGATTTGTCAGAGAAAGTACTGGACATATTGTTTGATACACCTGAAGCAAAAGTTGAGGTGGTTGGTAAAGATGGAAAAACAATTGTGAGTACCAAGATTGCAAAAGATTATGTGGATTGGCTCACAATGGCAGTAAATTTATATAAGGTTATACCAGTAAAGGGTACCTACAATATAGGTAATAAAAATAAATTCAAGCAATTAACAGTACATGAAATGTACAAATAAAATTCAAGTCAAATGAAAAGAACAATTACTTTTTTTACATTGCTTTTAATGTTCTGTATCAATGCTTTTGCGCAGGAAACAGAACTTTCTCCAGATGAGATGGAAAGTTACAAAGCAAGATGTGTCGAATATATAAATGCGTTTCAAAAAGGATTAGCTACGATTGCTGATAAAGGAAATTCTCAGAAAGTCAAGGATCATCAGAAGAAAGTCGTTCTTTCGTTTTTTATGGGAAAAGGCGAACCTTACGTTGATGTAGATGGAAAGGAATATCCTGCAGTAAAGATGGAAGTTTCGGTCGCCAGATACGGCAAGGTAGTTGACAAGAACATAAAATCATTAAAGCAGTATCTTGAGGATTTGCAAAATCTTCCTTATGTTTCAGTGAAGATGACACAAGCTCACACCTGTGTTGTTAGCAACCTCTATCCTGTGCCAGGAGCGAAAGATAGGTATCAAGCCACAGTTTCTTTTTTCCAGTATTTTGAAGGCGCAAAAGGAGATGGCAGATTTTATCGCGACAGAACTCAGAAAGATGTACAAGTATTCCTCACCAAGGTTACTGATGGAAATCTCGGAACTTTCTGGGACCTGAAATTTGGGGACATAAATGTAGTAGAAACGATAAGATTGTAATTATGAAGATTTTTCTCCTTTTTAGCCTGCTACTTTTGAACCCGTTCATCATGCAAGCTCAACACTTTCCTGCACAAATTGACGAAACAAATCTTCAATTTCAAGTTAAGCAGATGGATGAGTTTATGCGACGTTTCAATTACACCACAAGATACGATGGCTCAGAAGTTCGTGAAATCTCAGATTCGACAGATTATAAAAATAACCTGAAGACTCTTTTTAAGCATACGTTGTTTTCTCAAGAAGAAATTGAAGATTTTTGTAATCACATCATGGACAGAGGAATAAAACTCAATTACACTGATGATAACTGGACGGCTGAGGTATCATGTGATTGTACATTAAAAGGAAAGCATAAAAGTGTTGACATTTTGTTAAGGACAGAATTAATGTATGAGAATTATTATAGATGGGCTGTCGTAGATGTTTCAGGTGATTTCTTATGTCAAGAACAAATTTCTGCTAATGATTCTCTGTTCATATCTCCAGCAGAACATGGCATAAGTTTTATTACGTTACCACGTATAATCAACAATAAGCCAAAATCAGTTAGTTCGGTCTATGAGAAGGGATGGAAACAAGATAATCTTTCGGTCTTCAACTATATGATTAAGGACAAATTGCTAGTATTGGGTAATGCTAACAATGTCACATTTCATTTTCAGATTGAAGGGTATGACTTTGATGTGGAACGTTTTGTTGGAGAGGATACTCCAAATCAAGGTTGGCTCATTTCAAAAATAACAAAAAAATCAAAACAATGAAGAATGTTCTTTTAATAATATTCTTGTCTCTTTTCTCAAGTTCCATTCTTGCACAGGAAATTACCGCACTTCAGCGTCAGCGTGCATTGGACAAGGCAACCAGATTTTGTGAATTGCTTTCTCAGTATAGTTCTGGAGGTGAAAATTATTTGGAGAATGATGGTAAGATTTTCGAACTATGTACAAGCGAGAAGATTTCTACCTATGATGACATTGAAGGTAATAAGGAAGATATATTAGTAACTTATCTCTTCAATATTTTGGGAAATTATCATAATAAACTTCAAATGACATTCTCAAAACCCGAAATTGAGGAGGTCTTTGGTATTCCAGTATTCGATTTTTACACCACAACTAACCCTTTACAAGATGAGCGAGAAGTTGTTGAGTTTAATGATGTGTATATCATTGTCAAAACTCAGCAAACAATGCCTTCTATATCCAAAAGTACGTCAAGGAAAATTATCTATAGTTTAAATGAAGATAAGATAATTGCATTTACGAATGCCGATAGTCCATTTATAAATCTTCAAAAAGCATTCATAGCTTTTGCTTCTTGCAATTATAATTCTGTTTTTAATAGTGTAGATAAAGTTTTAGCGGTCAAAAGAATAGACTATGCGATGAAGCATGATGCATATGTGATTGCTATGGTGTCTGCTTTTTTCAAAAATGATATTGGTAATATAAAAAAATATGGAAGTCATCTCGAAAAAGGTTTTTATAATGGCTCTGTTGGATCGTGGTATCTCGCAAACGGTAATATCTCTGAAGGAATCAATTATTTGGAAAAGGCAGATTATGAAACCAACGAGCATTTTTTATTCAGCTTAGGTGGTGCTTATGCGATGCCTTCTTCAAAGCACGATATAACAAAATCAAAATATTATTTTGAAAAAGGAATAAAAGCAAAAGATCCGGATGTCGTTCGTCAATCTGCGTATTACTACGCTGTTTTAGCTCTTAATGATTCTTCATTTGGTGTTGGCAAAGATAGAATATTAACGTTGCTAGCTAAAGCAGCAGAGTTGGAATTTCAGCCTGCTTATTTGCCATTAAGTATTCTGTACGAGGAAAAACAAGACTTTGAAGAATCTGCTGTTTGGTCATATTCCGCAGCAATGTGTGGTAGCAATATCGGAAAAGCTATGGCAGGCAAATATTTCCTAGAAAACTTTACCGATGAAAAAAGAAGAAAGATAGGACTTGATTGTCTTAAAGAAGCAGCATCCTCAGATATAGATGCAGAATTAAATGCTCTTGCTTCAAACTGTGGTCTTTTGCCGAAGTTTCCTCGGGACAAGACAGATTTGTTGAAAGTGCTGTCAAAATATAGGTGATGTTTTATCGGTTAGGGTGAATCCGTGGCAAGTACCCACTAACTTGCCATGCTTTTTATTTCTCGATAATCAGCAAGTTACGAGGATAGCGTGGTAAGTTTTTCGATGAAATTAAGATTTGTAGTCAATGGTTTAAGGAAATTTAGCCTTGATTGAGTTGTTCGGTATTTCCGAACAACTGCTTGTAATGGAAGGGTAAAAACGATTTTATTGCAACTTCACTTTCTTAGCCTCTTTCTTTACCGCTTTTTTCACCTTCCTGGCTATGACGGCTGCGCCTTGGGGATTGGGATGGATGCCGTCAGGGAAACATTCTGGCATCTTGTCGGTGGCTTTGTAGAGATCGATGAGGTGCCAGCGGTGTTTCTTGGCCATCTGTCTGATGGCTGGGAGTTCGTAGTTATAGATGATGCTGTCGCGGATGCTGAACATGAATTTGTAGGCTTTGGCTGGCAGGGCAATGATGATGCGAGGATGGGTAGGAAGGGCTTCGAACTCTTCGGCAATGGCTTCAAGACTATTGATCAGACGCTTGGCATCGAGCCAGTTACGTTCTTTGCTGTCGTTCGTTCCTAACTTGATGACGGCAATGTGTGGTGCAAAGGCCTTCGCGTCTTGATACTGCTGGGTGGAGGTCCAAGGCAAGTCGCCTTCTTTCTGAGCTGTGGCTCCATTGAGTCCGAAGTTGCCGACTTCATAGTCTTCGCCTAAGAGCTGTTGTAGCTGGGCAGGGTAGGAGTCATGCTCTCGGTCTTCGATGGCATAGCCGTAAGTGATGCTGTTGCCGATACAGGCTACGCGGATCTTCTGCGCTGAGGCGGTGAATGTGAGGAGGCAGAGAAGGAGGGTGAGCTTATGGAGATTCATATTTGAGAACTTAAATTTTAGGATGTAACTCAGAACGAAACCGTGATCTGATCAGACAATGTGAGATTGTCTCCCCATTTGGTATAGGCTGTCAGGTAGTAGGTCTTGCCTGGTTGTAGATCAAAGATATTAGCGGATAAGAGATTGTCGGAGAGTGTGGCAGGATAGCGTGCGGCATCGTCGTAGGTCGCCTCTGGTGTTTCTGAAAGGAGGAATCCGTGCTCCCAAGTATCGCAGAAGTCGTGTGTCAGGAAATTGTCTACATAATAGGCTGAGGCTGAGATGCCTCCATCAATGTTGCTGGCCCGACATCGGAAGATAGAAACCAGGACTTCGGGTAATGTAAGGTCGTAACATCTTGAGTAATATGTACGTCCGCTGTAGGTGACATAGGAGCGGTAGTAATAGGTGGCTCCAGGAGTGAGATTAGAGAACACTTCTTTGAAAGATTTTTCGTTGTCGCCGATTGGGGTTTGACCTACTTGACGGCTTTCCATGCAATTCTCTAATGTGAGATTGGATTCTGTTCCGATCAGACATCCATAGGCGCTGCCGGATGGAACACGCGTGAAGGATGGTTTTATTATCATTTGGAAAGGGTCGTAATCATAGCAATTACAGCGTTTTTCGATGGGCTCTGTCTTGAAATTTATGATACGTGAATGGATGGTCTCACATCCAGGATCACGATAACTGAACCCTGCCCAATAATACGTTTCTGGCATCAGGTTTTTCAGTTCGTAACTTATACCATAACTATATTCACTTTTCATGTCAGAAAGCAACGAACTGATGTCGATGGAGTCTCCTTTCATAAAAGGATCAGCATTCTCGATATCGGTATAATGTATCATCAGCTTGCATCCGTCCTTGAAATGATCAATGTCGAAGTTAAGTCGCATGAATGTGATCTGATCGACAAAGTTGGTTGCGAAGTTGATTTCTGAGAACTCTGCGTGCTGGTACTGATTCTTGAAATCCTGTTCCAGATCATTTATCTCATAACAGGAAGCAAGACTCAGCGATAATGCAGTTAATGCAATAGAATAGAAGATTTTCATTGTTTCGTGTACTGAGATAAATGATTATTTTGTGAGATAAATGCCGAAGCCGAGATGCCCGACCCAGCTGTCGCCGAGACGTTCTGCTCCGCCTGAGATATATAATCGATAGAAGTTGATGAGTGCGCCTGCCTCATACGTAAGACCGCTCTGGCTTTCGTCTGTAACTTCGTAGCGCTGACCATCATCCTTGAGCCATGAGACTTTGCGCGATCCTGCACCAGCACCGGCGTAGAGATGGATACATGAATAGCATCGGACAATAATACCGCCGACAAAAGACTGGTAGGAGACCTCAGGATCGGAATAGGTAAAGACAGGATCGTAGATAAATGATTCTTTGAGGAGCGGCTTGAAGGAACCGTTGTCGCCCCAGGTCTTGACGAAACTGCCGTATGCGCCCCATCGGCCGACGATGCCAAGCCTTGCACCATAACCCATATCGGCCTGGCTGGTGGGTTTGGCTGCTTCAAATCCTGCAAAGAGGGAGACAGGAAGTTCAGAGGCATGGGCCTTGAGAGTCAATGGTTCAGTGCTGTTTACATCGAAGGTTTGCTTTCGTTTGGGATTGAGGAGCCGGCCCTCTTTGAACGTGTGTTCACCTTCGGGAACGAGTATTGTGGACCCACGCTTCACTCTGGCTTTGTCAATCTTCAGTTTCATCCAGCTATCCTCAGATTCGGTCGTGACTTCACACATCACTGGCAAAGACGGCATAGCCAGTGTGCCGCCTGCGCCTTGAGGCAATGTGTTTTCAGTGAGTTCTATCTCCATCACAAAGGTATTGCCCTCCTGCATCTCCCATTGAGGCAAAAAGTATCCGTTGCTAATGTTGGGGCCTTCGCTCAAGAAACCATAGTCAGGATGCATGAGGCGGAAGCGTTTGGTCTCGGTGGTGAAATAGAGCCACAATTCGTCGCGATGTTCTGCACAAGGCTGTTCTATGCGAACCAAGGTCTGAGACCGCTTGGCATCTTTAGGAGTCTCCCTCATTTGCAAGGCTTCGGCCATGATTCCTTGTACTGAAGTCTTGACCTTGACCAATGCGCAGAACTGACCATTAGTTCCAAGTACAGGATGGTAGATAGCTGTCTGATCACCACGGACATAATTGAAACTTTTGATCTTGATCTCTGCTCGTAAATACGACGCAGAGAGAAGAAAGAGGATGAGGAATATCAGTTTTTTCATAAAGTAACCAAAGTCTTTTTCAATCGAGCGAAGGGTCATAAACGATACGGAGACCAGTGCACATATTGTCACCCCATTCTGAGTCACCGACGGCCCAGCGGTTAGAGACGCGGCAATCTGTCTGAGGTCGAAGCGGATTGCTGTCGCCACCACGTACTACGTGCTTGGTACCAGAGGCTGGTCCCATAGGGTTGACAGTAGGAGAGACTGAATAATAGCCAGGATCATACCAGTCACTGCACCACTCTGCCGCATTGCCGCTCATGTCATAGAGGCCAAGCGCATTTGCTTTCTTGGTCTTTAAATGAGTGGAGCACCCGTAAGTATATGGATCATATTCGATAACGGTCGAGATGGTATTATGGTCGTCTGAACCAGCGTAGAGCCAATCTCTGTCAGCTTTGTGACCACCGCGTGCTGCATATTCCCATTCTGCTTCTGTAGGCAGACGGAACCCCTTGAGCTGTGTCTTCTGACGGAGGATTTCAAGGACTTCCTCCGCTTCTTCATATCGTAGGCTCATGGCAGAGTAGGAGTACCCTCCATGCCAATCGCGTATCAGACAATAGGCCTCGTCGTCGATCTCTGATTCGCAGATGTAGAAAGGATGGTCGATGGAAACCTTATGTGCTGGATATTCATCCTGCTCGGCGTAAGGTATTTGGATCGGGGTAGCACCCATGGTGAAGGAGCCTGGCTCGACGCGGATGAACCGAAGGGTGTAGGGCCCTCCATACCATCCGACTTGGATATCACAGAAGTCGCTTCCAAAGCCGTCGAGTGTACTGACTGTAGATTCTTCGTGCAGTGTCTCGTACTCGCCATTGCCGCAGTAAGGACGGACATAATAGGTCGTATTGGGTTTCAGATTGTCGATTAGTACTGGCTTATATGGAGCAGACACTTCGTGGCGTGACCCCGGATTGTCGGTCGTGATAGGCTGGTCAGAGAAATAGAACCCGATGGGGTGTCTGTCTGTGTAAGTGCCCTCTGTGGTCAGTTGTATGTTAAGTTTGGTGCTAAATGCTTCTGCAGCATCCGCTTTGAGCTTAAAACGCTTGTTCTTCAGTTCTGCCTTCTCTCCGTAGTAATAACGGTCCATATAGACTACAAAAGGTCGGATATAATAAATATGTTGTGCTACGAAGTCTTCATTGGGACACTCTAGGTGGTGTGAATATGCGTCATGATAGTCTCCCTTGGAGACTTCACGAGCGAGCACCATTTTGACCGATGCGCCTTTGAAATCCGGATCATAGCCTTGCTCAAAGCCTATCTTCATCATTTCTGACACGTCGTTGAAGCAAGCTACAGGATTATCATTGAGATATTCTGGCTCAACAATTTTCATGCTGATAGGTTTGGTCTCGTTTTCTGACGCTTTGCCAGGGTGCATTGTGCCACCATAATCCTCAAGTTCAAAATAGGTGTAGTAGGTGGTACTTGGCATCAGGCTGTCGACTTTGATACGTAAGGTGCCGCTCTTATCTGACTGAGGTGTAAAGTAGAACTTGCGAGCCAGACAATTCATCACGCTATCGCGGTTCTGCCCGATATAGAAAGCCACTCGCTTTACTCGGGTAGAATACTGATATGCGAGATTGAATACAATACGGTCGGACGAACGGAGCTCATAGCTCATCGTACATTCCTCCAGCTTAAAAGTTGGGGCATACTCTTTGTCCCAGAGCTGATTAAGGTCTGTATTGTCGCCGCATGAAGTAACCACGGAGAGCAATAGGAAAACGGAAAGATAATAGAAATATATATTGCGCATCATAGTAGAGACATTACAGAATAATACCGAAATTAAGAAATGCGATGACTGGAGGCATAGAGACATACTCAGACTTGGCAGAGCCTAAGACGGATTGCACCGCTGCACCAATATAGAACTGGTCAATAGGATAGCCTACGCCAAGGTCGAGGACTAATCCTGAGAGGTTGTCAGGAGAATAGACATGGCGGAGATTGTCATCAGAAGACAGCCAGTTATGCTTCAGCGTACCAAAGCCTGCTCCCAATTGCAGGTATATACGTGAAGGCATATAATACTGATAACCGGCGACGAAAGATAGATACTCCGACTTGACATCGCTGTAAGGATTGTAGAGTGCATCGACGAGGACATCGGTAGTGAAGTCATCGCCTGAAGCAACATTAAACCATGTCTTGAGGAATCGCCCGTAGAAGCCATGCACGCCGCCGTATGCTGCTGTGAGGCCAAGAGGGATGCCTCCCTTTGGCGAAAGACCTCCGCTCAAAGAGAGTATCAACCGACGAGGACAATGCTGGAGCTGATATCGGATAACTAACGAAGTGTCAGACGATAACCTCACTTTTTCGATATGCCGGCGGTAATCCTTTTTGGTCAACGTCATAGTATATCGGCTGGCGTTGAGCTGTGTCTCTCCCTCCGCCTGAATCCTGAGAGTATGATGTTTGTCCCGCTGGTCGTGGATCGTTACATTCACATCAGAAGGAGAGACTTCCCAATGGATGTCGGCGGAATAGGGACGAAGTGTGATGGTTGTATCGATAAGATTCTCGGAGAACACGATGACGCCAGAATCGGCATGACAATGCGGATGACGCAGCTTGTAGTGGTATTCTTTACCAGTTTCGATCATAAAACTGGAAGGAGTACGACCGGTGCTGACTAAGTGACCTTGGTCGTCATAAAGTTGGAAATTAGCTTTCGCGGGGGAGGAGTTGAAGGTGACCTGATGCTGCTGCGCCAAGGCTGGCATGACTGCTGATAGCATCAGAAGCATAACGGTAAAAAGATATACTCGTGTTGATTTCATTGTAATTTGTTTGATAATGAAATTGGGAAAAGATTATCTCGGTAAATAGCGTGTGCAAAGATAATTATTATTTTTGTCAAAAGCAAATATAGTTACCAAAATCGTAGTGCGAACATTGCAAAATCGTACAAATTCAACAGACGAAAGGAGTTTTTGCCCCGAAATCCCCAGAAACTTTTGGAGGTTTCTAAAGAAAACGCTATCTTTGCGCTCGCAAAACCGGGGAAAGAGACGTGTCTCTACTCCCGACAAGGATTGCATTAGTATTAACTCATAAAACATTTTGCTACAATGGCTACTAAGATTCGTCTCGCACGTCATGGTCACAAGGACTACGCTGTATACAGCATCGTAGTTGCAGATAGCAGAGCGCCACGTGATGGTAAGTATATTGAGAAGCTCGGTACTTACAATCCAAACACCAACCCTGCTACTATTAATCTCGATTTCAACCGCGCTCTTTACTGGGTAGAGACTGGTGCACAGCCAACTCTCACCGCAGAGAAGATCCTCTCTTACGAGGGCGTACTCCTCATGAAGCACCTCAACGGTGGTATCAAGAAGGGTGCTCTTACCGCTGAGCAGGCTCAGGCTAAGTTCGACGCTTGGAAGGCTTCTAAGAACGCTAAGGTTGCTGCTAAGGTTGCTGGTCTCGCTGAGGCTGCTGCTAAGGCTGCTAAGGAGGCTGCTAACGCTGAGGTTGCAGTTAAGAACGCTAAGGCTGAGGCTGTTGCTGCTAAGAAGGCTGAGCTCGCTGCTAAGGCTGCTGAGGAGGCTGCTGCCGCTGCTGCTGAGGCTGCAACTGCAGAGGAGGCTCCTGCTGAGGCTTAATTTTGTTGAATTAGAGATTCAATAAAAGTACAGCGCTGGAATCTGTGATATTAGGTTCCAGCGCATTTTTATTATTTTGCACCTAATATTCCGAACACATTTTCATTACCTTATTCGTCATCAAATGAAGAAATTCTACATCCTTACTGCAATGGCATTATCCCTGCTGCCTGTTGTCGCACAGCAGAAGTATGAGCAGGGTAAGCCGGGAGATGCTAATTATAGCTATCTGAATGACTATCGCCCACTCAAAGAATATATTAATAATGAGAAGTTCCCAAATTTCAAGCTTGGTATCGGTACTACGGTCAACGAGTATCTCAATCCTGCCAGTCTGGTAGGAGGTCTTACCAATGATAACTTCACCGAGACAGTGGCTGGTAATGCCATGAAGATGTCAAGCTGTGTCAACGGCAATGGCGACATGGACTTTACCACTGTTACCCGATATGTTAATGCAGCTACTGAGGCTGGGCTTAATGTCTATGGACATACTTTGGCTTGGCACTCTCAGCAGCCTAATTCCTGGTTGCGAAATCTGATCAAGGATAGGCCTGCACCGAAGGACGATGAGGCTAATACCCCTGTCTATGTGCCAGTTATTACCAAAGACTTTACTTCTTCGACTGGTCAGAATGTCGGATGGACATCAGATAAGAGCCAGTATGGCTTCAGCATCACATTCACTAACACGGATGGAATGCATGTGCATACGACCAAGATGTGTACGAATTCCTGGGACGTGCAGTTCTTGGGAGTTACGGGTCTTTCTATCGATGCTGGTGCAGATTATAAGGTGACAATGCTGGTCAAGGGTTCCTCTGCCGGCAAGTTTCACACCAAGCTGGGTAACTGGGATTCGGGTGTTACTCTCGATCTCCCATTCACTACCGAGTGGAAAGAGGTCGTTGTCGACTACAAGAATGCCAAGGGTGGAGACTTTTACATGATGCAGTGTGGAGACTTCGTTGGCGACATCTATGTCAAGAGTATCAAAATCGAGAAAGAGGAGTTGGCTCGTGAAGTCACAGAGGAGCGTCGCTGCATCGTAGTGAAGGCTACTGCAAAGGCTTCTGAAGCTTGGGACAATCAGTTCTGGATTGTTACTGGCAATTTCGCAGAAGGTGCTAACTATGAGTTTACTGCCGATGTTCGTGCGGATCAGGCAGCATCGGCTTCTACCCAGATCCACACAGCTCCTGGGACTTATGTGCATTATGAGGCGCTTGGTAACATATACTTTACGACCGACTGGAGGACTATTTGTTTGAGCGGCAAACTCTCAAAAGCCGGTAGCTCCATCGCCTTCAATCTGAATGAACTCGCTGATGCCAATAATTATTACTTCGATAATCTCAGCTTCAAAGTCAATGGCGTTGAGACACTGAAAAATGGAGATCTGGAAGGTACGGATGTTTCTTCTTTCTTTGCGAAAGTGAATCGTGGCGCAGCTAATGCAGTCACCATCTCAGATAAGATTTCTTATATCTATACGCCAAGTCCTATCCCACTTACACAGGAAGAGAAGCTTGAGATTCTTTCCGGTGCGATGGAGAAGTGGATCAAGGGAATGATGGACGCTTGTGGCGGCAAAGTCAAGGCTTGGGATGTGGTCAATGAGGCGATCTCTGGCGGCGGCAATGATGGCGAGGGTAATTATGCCTTGCAGCATGCCGCGGGTTACGTGCCAGGTCAGGCAACCTGGGATGTGGGAGGCGACGCTTTTTACTGGCAGGATCACATGGGAGATCTTGAGTATGTCCGCACTGCCATCCGTCTGGCTCGAAAGTACGGTCCTGAGGATATCAAGCTCTTTATCAATGATTATAATCTCGAGTCAGATTGGGACGACAACAAGAAACTCAAGTCGCTTATCAACTGGATTGAGAAGTGGGAGTCAGATGGCGTAACCTTTGTCGATGGTATTGGCACGCAGATGCATATCTCTTGCTATATGAACGAGGGGACACAGACAAGCAAGAAGAATCATATCAAGAAGATGTTTGAACTGATGGCCGCTTCAGGCAAACTGGTGCGAGTCAGTGAATTTGATATGGGTATGGTTGATGCTAATGGCAAGGATGTGCCAACGGCCCAGGTGACCGAAGAGATGCATAAGCTTATGGCAGATTATTATGAGTGGATTGTGAAGACCTATCTCGAAGTCATTCCTCCGGCTCAGCAGTGGGGTATCTGTTTCTGGTGTCCTACAGATTCGCCTGCTAATAGTGGCTGGCGTGCTAATACTCCAGTCGGTATCTGGACGCTTGATTATTATCGCAAGCATGCTTATGCAGGTATAGCTAAGGGACTCAGTGCAGATATCAATGGCATTGAAGAAGTGTCTTTGGACGAAGTTCTGCCTGTCGATGTTCCTATTTACGACCTTCAGGGTAATCGCATGAGGTCATCGCTTAACAATCTGCCTTCTGGTACCTATGTCATTGGCAACCGAAAGGTTATGAAGTAAACTAATGAAAAAATTGTATCTTTTATCAAGGCCACTGGCGACAATTTGCCTGCTAGTGGTCTTATTGTTTTCCTCAAAGGCTTTCGGACAGACAGACATGACGACGGTTTCGGAGCGAATCATGTTCTACAACGTCGAGAACGCCTTCTGGCCGGATGATGATCCGGAGCGAGAGGACGATGAGTTTACTCCTAATGGTGCTCGCCATTGGTCGAAGACTCGTCTTCGCACCAAGCTGACGCAACTCACGCGAGTCATCCTTGCTGCAGGAGGAGGCAAGGTGCCGATGCTTGTGGGGTTGGCGGAGGTTGAGGGTGATAGCGTCATGAACTATTGGACTACTCGCACTCCGTTGCGTCGCACGGGTTTACGCTATGTGGTCACTGAAGGACCAGACGTCAGAGGTATTCAGACGGCGTTGCTCTATCATCCGTCGTCGTTCCGACTGCTGCATCACGACGCTTTCACCGTTCAGATGCCTGAAGGTGAGCGCCCTACGCGCCAGATACTGCATGTGGCTGGCCGTCTTGTGACGGCTGATACGCTTGACGTTATCGTCGTGCATCAGCCAAGTAGGCTTGGAGGTGCTCAGCAGACGCAAGCAAAGCGTGATGCTGCTCGCACCACGCTTCTGCATGTCGCTGACAGTATTGCCGCTGTCCGTCAGGCTCCACATATTATAATAATGGGGGATATGAACGAGAATCCGCAGCAGGAAATACTGCCATGTACGGCACAGCTGGTCAATCTCATGCATCCCGTCTATCAGTCCATGTTACGTACTCCATCGGCTTATGGAAGTCACAAGTATCAGGGACAATGGTCGGTCATCGATCAGTTCTTTGTTCATCCTTCCTTACTTGGTCAGAATCGCCTCACAGTCTCCGATGCACGCATCTTCAGTCTGCCATTTATGATGACCGATGACGTTACGCACCAGGGACAGCGTCCTTTGCGTAGCTACTATGGCTATCGTTATGAAGGTGGTTATTCCGACCATCTGCCTATCGTGTTGGACCTAAATATCTCTCGATAATCTTCTTTGCTTCCGTCTCAATCTGTTTCCTGAATTCAATGGGTTCCAGCACTTCGATGTCCGAACCCTGGCTGAGCAGGTGCAGCATTAAGTCACGCGTTGCTCGGCAATAGAGCGTGAAGTCAGAAGCTTCTTCATTATAAACTTTCTCTTTCTGACTGTGATGCAAAGGTGCAGTCCGTAGGTAGTCGCGACCTACGCCATACGCTCTGATTTTAATGTTGATTGGAGACTGAGTCCCTACATATACTCCAAAGCTGTGTTCGAAATGCTGGCGAGGAGAGAAATAATCCTCAGGCTTAAATGGACAATCCTTTCTTTCGGTGATCGACTGGATTCGATCGAGCGCAAATGTCTGTAAATAACCTCGATGGTCCTTTCTGGCTAACAAATACCATCGCTGGTGATCATGCTTCAGACAGTAGGGTTCGATGAAGCAAGTGTATGGCTCAGAGTCATAGAATTTCTTGTATACCATCTCCAGCGCATATCCTTCGCGGAAAGCGTCTACAATCAGATCGAAGAATTCTATGCCACGAGGCGGCTGATCCAACAGAATACGATCCTTGACATCCTGTTGCTCTCTGGCCAGGTCGCCGATGCTGAACGATGAAATCAGCCAGTCCGACAGTTTCGAGTCATCCTTGTTTGCAAGGTAGTACTTATTGGTCCTGCGATCGCAGGCAATCTCTAGGTGCAGCAGGTCCTCGGCCGCGTTCCTATAGTCCACAAAAGTCTGGCGGTGGAGGCGGAGTTGTCCATCTTGGCAAAAATCACTCTTTCCCCATTGTTCGCGTATCTCTTCAAGAGTCAGCGCCTTATGACGTTGCAGAATCCTGACCAGCCATAGGCAGATGCGAAGTCGACGATTTTCTATCTGATTGTTCATAGTCTTATTTTTTGCAAAAATAGCAACAAAAGGATTTCCTTCCAATTTTCTTTATCTCTTTCTCTTTCTCCTTTTTCGAGCTTGACATTTGAACTGCGTTTTTGATTACTCAAGTTTGCATATTGGCGCTAAATCTCTATTCGAACTCATTTATCGCCTCTGCCATCGGGGTCAATGAGCAGATTCTTCCTAACTTTGCCCAAAACTCCATCGGTCATGCCCATTCCTAATCTGCAGTGGTTGATATATCCACGTCCCTGTGTGCCCTCGCAGCGCCTTCGTAAGCGCTTTGCGAGTCGATGGGTTGTGATTACTGGTGCCACCAGTGGGATTGGTAGGGCTTTGGCAGAGCAACTTATTGCCGTAGGGGCTAATGTCTATCTCATTGCTCGGCGAGAAGAGATCCTGCGCCAGCTTTGTGACGAAGCGCAGCGTCAGGGAGTTACGGCTCTTTATTATGCGGCTGATCTGCGCGATCAGGATGCTTTGTCCGCGCTTTTGTCCGATTGCCACGCGCGTCTTTCTCATGTCGATTATCTCTTCTGCAATGCAGGTAAGTCCATCCACCGCTCCCTCATCGACTCGCAGGATCGCCTCCATGATTTCGACCGTACCATGAGCCTCAATTATCGCTCCATGGTGGCGCTGAGTCTTTCGCTTTTCCCGCTGTTACAACGCGCTCATCAACAGTATCAGACAGGATGTGTTGTGTATTCATCGTCTGTCAGCACGCTCTATCCTGCGGCTCCTGGTTGGTCGGCCTACCATGCTTCAAAGTCTGCTGCTAATACTTGGTGTCAGACAGCTGATGCAGAGTGGGCGCGTCAGGGTGTACGGGTCAAGGTGGCTTATCTGCCATTGGTTCATACTCCGATGTCTGATGCCAATCCGGCTTACAAGGATCTTCCTGGCTATTCGGCTCAAGATGCAGCTAACATTCTGCTGCGACTCAGTCACAGTTGTCTATGCAGCTATAAGCCGTGGTGGGCTCGACTCTCTGCTCCTCTGGCCATGCTGGCGTCTCCACTTATCCGTTATCTTTATCGTCACTTATGATCACGCTCCTTGATATCCTGCGTCTGCATGCGTGGCTTCATCCAGATCGGTCGGTCTTGGTGACAGATGACGAGTGTTTCTCCAGCAGACAGTTATATAGTCAAGCTTGCCAACTCGCTTATTTGATGCACCATCAATATGGCTTGCATGCAGGAGAGACCGTCGGACTTCTCTGTCGTAACCATCTTATCGCTATCCTGCTGGTGCCAGCGCTGATGCGCCTGGGTGTTCACATTCGTCTGCTCAGTACTGATATGCCTGCATCACAGTTAGCTTCGTTGGTTGAGGAGCGATGCAAGCTGCTTGTCTATGATGAGGAAGTCCGTTCCCGCTGCTTGCCTGATGGCCTGACCTGCCAGACGGTTACTACAGAGGAACTGCTCGCGCATCTCCGTGGAAACGTCTTGCCTGAAAAGATTGTATTGCCTCGAGCAGATACTTATGCCAGTCTTTCTGTCTTTACTGGGGGAACTAGTGGCTCATTCACTGAGGCGGCTCGTTCTTCGAGCGTGCATCAATTCCTGGCTCCTTTTCTGGCATTGATCCGCCATGTTGGGCTTTTGCGTTATCAAAGTGTTCTCATCGCTTTGCCTCTTTATCATGGTTTCGGGTTGTCCACGCTCATTGTCTCGCTCGTCCTTGGCAAGAAAGTGTGTCTTCTGCGTCATTTCCAGCCACAGTCAGCGCTTGCATTGATCCGACAGGAGAGGGTTGAGGTACTTCCAGTTGTCCCTGCGATACTTTCCCGACTCTGGCAGTCGGCTGAGGCAGCAGAGTCGCTTCAATCTGTCCGGTGTATCCTCAGCGGTGGAGATCATCTCCCGCTGTCGTTGTCACAGTTGACTCAGCAGCGATTAGGACCTGTATTGTTCAACCTTTATGGAACCTCCGAAGCGGGATTCTTTGTCTTGGCAAAACCGCAGGATCTGGCTCAAGCTACTCATGAAGGATTATTGGGCAAACCTATCTTTGGTGTCCGATGTGATGTCCGAGAGCCTGACGCTCAAGGTGTCGGAACTCTTTGGGTCCGCTCTGCATGGGCCATGACCAGTCGTCAAAACCTGTGGCAGAATACGGGAGATCTCGTGAGTCGAGATGCAAATGGTTTTCTTTACCACCATGGCCGTTCTGATCGCATGGTTGTATGTGGTGGCGTGAACGTCTATCTGGATAGTGTTGAGCGCGTGCTTCTCGCACATCCGTCTGTTGCCAACGCTCGAGTCTATCCTGTCGCACATCCAGACTTTGGACAGGTGCTTCATGCGAACGTAGAACTATTCGATGCTTCTGACTCTCTTCTTACTTCGGAGAGGCTTCGTCAATGGCTTTCCAGCCGCCTCTCTCGTGCAGAGATGCCACATGATATAGTCTTTGCCCCTCTCGAACTCTTATCCACTGGTAAGGTCGCGACTCGGTAAGCAATATTAACTACACATTATTTATATTATATGGTTCAATCACTTCAGGGTATGACCCCCGTCATTGCTTCTTCCGCTTTCATCGCCGAAACTGCAGCCGTCATTGGAGATGTGGTCATTGGTGAAGAAACTTCTATCTGGTTCAGTGCCGTCGTGCGTGGTGATGTAAATAAGATTCGTATCGGTGATCGTGTCAGCATTCAGGATTGCACTTGTCTGCATTGTTCAGAAGACGACGCCTGGATTCAGATTGGAAACGACGTCACAGTTGGTCATAATGTCTGTCTGCATGGTTGTAAGATCGATGATAATGTGCTTATCGGCATGGGTAGCACCGTTCTTGACAATGTGCATGTCTCTTCCGGATCGATCGTTGCCGCAGGAGCTCTTGTCCTCGCTGGCACAGAAATCGGTCCTGGAGAACTCTGGGGAGGTGTCCCTGCAAAACTTATCAAGAAACTTTCGCCAGCCGACATTGACCGCATCATCACCCCCTTGCCACACCACTATCAGTATTGGACAAAGGAGTATCTGACCGCTGCAGAGCAGGAGAAATAGTGAAAAAAAGCAGACTTAGCCATAAAAACGAGAAATAATCTGCTAAAAATTTGGATTATTCCGTCAAAATCCCTATCTTTGCACCTGCTTTTGGCCGAAGTGGCTCAGTTGGTAGAGCAACGCATTCGTAATGCGTGGGTCACGGGTTCGAGTCCCGTCTTCGGCTCAGTGTTTTTTAAAAGCAATTAAGATGGCATAGCCCGTGAGGGTCATGCCATTTGTTTATGCTAAAGAATTTCACCCAACCAAACAGTTTTTGGGTATTTTCAATGATAAAATAGAGAATTTCTCATTATTTATTTGGAGGTATCAAAAATAATTCCCATCTTTGCGCCATAAATCTTTATATATATGCCAGAAGTCTTTCGAAAATATGGTTTTCTTTTCTTCTTCTATAGTCGAGAGCATGAACCGATCCATGTTCACGTAGAGGGAGAAGAAGGTCTTGTAATATACGATTTAATTAATGACGAATTTGTTCTTCGTGAGAAAAAAGGCAAGATTAAAGCCAGCAGTCTTCGAAAAATCGAGAAAGCTCTTGCTGACAACAAGCAGAAAATCATTGATGCTTGGGAAGAACATTTTGGAGATGAATAAAATATGAGCTTATGAAAAAGATTTGGTTTGATAGTGAGTACATCTATGCAGAAAGCACAGACGGAAATGTGTTGAAGCAGTCTTTGTTGTGGTATCCTGCATTAAAGAGTGCGTCTGATGAGGAACGCGCAGCTTATTCAATGGGCTTTGATGGTGTTCATTGGAGAGGTCTTGACGTTGACATCAGTTTCGAGAGTTTTTCTTATGAGGATGCAGAACCTACCGCTCTACAGCGTTTCTTCTTGACTCATAAAGAACTTAATTTAGCAGAGTTCGCGAAGAGAATCGGACTTAATGCTTCTTTACTTCGAAACTATATTAATGGTTTTAAGAAACCATCTCCTGAACGTGAAGCAATGATTATGGAGGCAATCAAAGCGTTAGGTAGGGAATACCTGCAAGTTGCCTAAATTAAATTGTTTTCGTTTATTTGCCATCTGTTTATCCGTTGTCAAGATTGTCAAATTGTCAAGATTGTCATTTTCGAAAAACGGTCGAAAAATACCCCATAATAATATAATTATTATGACTTGATTTGGTGTTGAAAAATGAAAATGACAATCTTGACATTTGACAATCATGACAACGCCTTCGATTTCCCCATTTTCAGCGCAAGAAGTGCTCTCCCGAATCACAGTGAACCCTTCCGACATGCAGGAAGGGCTCGCAATGATCCGTGTAATCCCTTCCTGCATTTAAGAATGGACATCTTGCAAGCTTGGCATCCGTTCCCGCATCCAAGAATGGACGTCCTGCAAGCACGGCGTCCGTTCCTGCATCACGGCATCCTCCCCACTGTACCGTGTAGGAGATGCCACGGCCGAGAATTTCAACATCTGGTCACAAGTGTTGAAATTTCGTTGTCAAGATTGTCAAATGTCAAGATTGTCATTTTCCCTAAACAACATTCTATGAAAGAACATCAATTTGTAGGGATAAAGAGGAAAATGTTGACCAATAATTTGCGGATAAGAAATAATGATGTATATTTGCAAACGTAGATATAGATCATAATCCATAAATGATGGCATCGGAAATAGAATATAAGTACACGCATGATTTCAAGCGAGAAGATCTGGAACGTCTCTTCTTGTCTGTAGAATGGTCGTCTGGTCATTATCCAGATAAGCTGGTGTTGGCTATGAGGAACTATGAGACGGTGTATTCTGCCTGGGACGGAAATCGTCTGGTAGGGATGATCTGCGTGATGGACGATGGAGTCATGACGGCTTATGTTCATTATCTGCTGGTGGATCCTGCTTATCAAGGCCAGCATATCGGTCAAAGATTGGTTGAGATGATGAAGGAACATTATGCTGATTATCTGCGTATCGTCCTGAATGCTTATAATGATAAACTTGACTTTTATCGATCGTTAGGATTTAAGGTCGGAGAAGGTGAGTCTCCAATGTTCATCACGAGTCTTTGGACGTAATACATGATGTTATATTACAACACACTAACCATAATGAAACGTCTTTTTACCCTGGCAGCACTTGCCATTGCAACTCTAGTGCTTTCGTTATCTGTTTCTGCACAGACTTATACGAACCAGTATCCGAAATCTCTTCAGAAAATCGCTCATAAGTGGGTTAAGAAAGGAGAATGGAGGAATGGATTTACAAAGGCAACACCAGCTCCAATCGTCAATGAGGTGGAGTTCTATCTTCAATATCATAAGAATCCTGAGCAATGGAAGCAGCTTTTCCAGTGGTTGCAGCAAACAGATCTGCTCGCTCTACCTTCAGGCAAACAACCGATTCCCGGTACTTCGCTCATCGTCAGTGTAGAGGATACCGAGAATCGTTACTCTCCTTCCGATCTTGCTGCAGGAAAGGGAAGTGAGAGCCACTGGCAGAATATCGATGTCATGTATGTGGTCAAGGGCAAAGAGGGGTTCTGCCGACTGGATCATGATACGTCGACCCCAAATATCGAGTATAATCTCAAGAAGGATCGTATGGAATATCAGTATGATGCTGCTAAGTTGGAACACTTTGAGAGCATTGAAGGAACGTTCAATATTATGTTCCCTTGCGACTGGCATATTGCTAAGGTTCAGACGCAGGAGAGCGATCAGCATCTTAGGGTCCTTGTAATCAAAATGAAAGTCGCAATGTAAAATATTATTTTGGAAATCTAAACTTAACTTTTTATTATTATGAAGATTATTGGTAATATTCTTTGGTGGGTCTTTGGCGGGTTGGAGTCCGCTATTGGTTATTTCACAGGCAGTTTGGCTCTTGCTGCTACAATTATTGGTATCCCGGTGGCCTTGCAGACATTCAAAATTGGATTGCTTTGCCTGTGGCCATTTGGTTCGGAGGTAAAGAGTACGGACTGTCCTCCTGGCTGCATCCGTATCCCGTTGAATCTTCTTTGGTTGATCTTCGGTGGCCTTTGGGCATGGATCTGTCACATCGTATTTGGCCTGCTTCTTAGTATTACGATCATTGGCATTCCTTTCGGTAAGCAACACTTCAAGATGGCAGGACTTTCGTTAGCTCCATTTGGCAAGGAGGTGCATCTTAATTTCTGATAATAGGAAATGAGATAGGTAAAAGATAAGAAAACACCATTCGGGATAACCCCGAATGGTGTTTTTTAGTCCTAAGTGTCAAAGAATTACTTCTCCTCGCCACCGATGCAACCCCAGATGCCTGCTGCGAGAGCTGCACCTACGAATGGGCCAACGATGAAGATCCAAAGCTGCTCAAGAGCTGCGCCACCCTGGAAGAGTGCTGGACCGATAGAACGAGCTGGATTGACAGAAGTACCGGTATAACGGATACCTACGAGGTGGATAAGAATCAAAGAAAGACCGATAGCAAGGCCTGCGAGGTTGCCTGCACCCTTCTTAGAATCAGTGGTACCAAGAACAACGAGAACGAAGATCATGGTAAGAACAATCTCTGCGATGAGACCACCTGCAATGCTTACACCATCCTGACATGCATTTGCACCAGTACCCTCAAGTCCGTCAACGTTTGAGGTCATGAGTGCGAGGATACAAGCTGCGATCACAGCACCAATTACCTGGAAGAGCATGTACATGCCAGCGTCCTTGCCAGAGATACGCTTGGTGAGAAGGCAACCAAGGGTGATAGCTGGGTTGATGTGGCAACCTGAGATACCGCCAATAGCATAAGCCATTGAAACTACTGCGAGACCAAATGCTACAGAGGTGCCGATGACGGTCTCTGGATCTGCATTTGTACAACCGAGGCTGACAGCAGCGCCGCAGCCGAGAAGGGTAAGTACGAAGGTACCGACCATTTCTGCAAGATACTTCTTCATAATAATTAAAATTAAAAATTAATAATGAAAATAGTCAGGGGATATGCCCTTGTTTTAATTCAAATATTAGTCGAAAATGCCATTCTCACCAACCGTTGGAGCCGTTGGCTGATCTTCTACGAAACTACCTGCTGAGCATGGATCGTAACCCGAAGGATAATAGAACTGCTCATTCTGCTTATATGGCAGGGCAGGATCGGCATATACCTTCTCGATGAACTTGGCAAAGATTGGAAGTGCCATCGAAGCACCCTGGCCGAAGGTCATCTTGTCAAAGCAGATGCTACGCTCTTCGCCACCTACCCAGGTGCCAGCCACGAGACTTGGCGTGAAGGCCATGAACCAGCCGTCGGAGTTGTCGTTGGTCGTACCCGTCTTGCCTCCCATAGGAGCAGTGATGTGATAGCGGGAACGGATACGTCCACCTGTACCTCCATCGACGACGTCGCGCAGGATTGGTAACATCTTAAGATAGGCTTCGAGTGAGAAGACCTCGTGGCGCTGTGGCTCGAAGTGAGCAATCTCAACACCTGAGTTATCGCAGATCGAAGTGACGTAGATCGGATTAGAGCGCATGCCGTGGCCAGGGAAAGCCGAGTAGCCGGTGACCATCTCTTCGACCGAGATGTCGCATACGCCGAGACAGAGAGCAAGCACAGGATCGAGGTGCGCATGAATGCCGGCACTATGCAGGAAGTCGACAAAAGCCTCTGGAGTCATACGGCTCATGACGCGTGCTGAAATCCAGTTGTTAGAGCGCATAAGACCCCAACGCAAGGTGACCATTTCGCCAATACGCTCCTTGCCACCGTCACGAGGTGTCCATGGACGTCCGATGGCATCATAGAGTACTGGCTGTGAGTTGAGCTCCTCATCGCATGGCGTGCGACCATTCTCCATGGCCAAGGTATAAAGGAATGGCTTGATGGTAGAACCTACCTGACGACGACCGGTGGTGACCATGTCGTACTGGAAGAAGGAGAAGTCTGGACCTCCGACGTACGCCTTGACGTAACCACAGGTGTCCATGCAGAGGAAGCCTGCACGCAGGAACTGCTTCTGCCAGCGCAATGAATCCCAAGGCGTCATAAGGGTATCGATCTCGCCTTCCCAACTGAAGATCTTCATGTCGACAGGGGTGTGGAAAGCCTTTTCGATTTCTTCTTTTGAGTAACCGCCAGCCTTCATGGTGTTGTAACGGTCACTCTGACGCATCGCACGGGTGAGCGAGTTCTTGACATCGTCCTCGCTCAGCTTACGGCTGTACGGCGCGTTCTTCTGACTTGCCTTCTCCTTGGTAAACTCTGGCTGCAGCACGTCGCGCAACTGCTCAACTACCGCGTTCTCCGCATAGCGCTGCATGCGAGAGTCGATGGTGGTATAGATGCGCAAACCATCGGTGGTCAGGTTGTAGTTGTCTCCATTTGGCTTCCTATTCTTATTGCACCAGCCGTAAAGCGGATTGTTTTCCCACGCCAGTGAGTCATCGCTGTACTGCTGATCCTGCCAAGAGGCGTAGTTCTTACGCTCTGGCTTCTTGGCTCGCATGATCTTGCGGAGATATTCGCGGAGGTATGGAGCAAGACCGGACTTGTGGTCAGCCGAATTGGCCAGCTTGTAGCGGCCATCCTTGTCTGTCTGAGGGAGAAGTGGCAGCTGGTTGAGCGAGTCAGCTTCGGCTTGTGTGATATAATCGGCCTTTACCATCTGGCCGAGTACGACACTGCGGCGCTGAGTGGTTTTTTCTGGTCGACGAATCGGATTGTACATCGATGGGTTCTGCAGCATACCTACAAGCATGGCGGCTTCCTGTATGTCGAGTTGGCTCGGGAGCTTATCGAAGTAGATGCGAGAAGCAGAGCGGATGCCGACGGCATTGTAGCAGAAGTCAAACTTGTTGAGATACATGTTAATGATCTCCTCCTTAGTATAAAGGCGCTCCAGCTTGACGGCGATGGCCCATTCGATAGGTTTCTGCATAGCACGCTCCCAGAGGCCCGATGCCGCATCGACGGTATAGAGCTGCTTGGCCAGCTGTTGCGTGATGGTAGAACCACCACCTGCCTGCTTCTGATGCATCAGCACGGTCTTGAAGATGGCACGGAAAAGCGCCTTCATATCAATACCTGAATGCGACATGAAGCGGGCATCCTCAGTGGCAATCAAGGCGTTGACCAAGTTCGGAGAGAGCTCGTTATAGTTGATGAATACTCGATTCTCTTTGGCTTGGCTGAACTGTCCTAGCTCCACACTGTCGGCGCTGAATACGATGGTAGCGTACTTGCTTTTTGGGTTCTCAAGGTCTTCCAGCTGAGGCATGTAGCCGATATTGCCCACCCCAATCTGGTAGAAAAGGAACCACAACACCAAGACGCCTAACACGAAGCAGGACCAGAGGGTGATGCAGAATATTTTTGTGAGTTTTTTCATCGAAAAATTAGATTATGCAAGTGCTTCAACAGCTTCCTTCACGCGGCGCATAGCCTCAGTGATCTTATCCTCTGAGGTTGCGTAAGAGAAGCGGATGCAGTCAGGTGCACCGAAAGCTGCACCGGTAACGCCTGCTACATGACCTGTCTCGAGGAGGTACATAGCGAGCTCGTCAGCGTTGGTGATGACCTTGCCGTCAGCAGTCTTCTTACCGAAGAGAGCGGTTACGTCAGGGAAGACATAGAATGCACCCTGTGGCTTCTTGTCGAGACGGAAGCCAGGAATCTGCTGTACGAGGTCGAAGATGAGATCACGACGGCGCTCGAAAGCCTGACGCATAACCTCAACACACTCCTGTGAACCATTGTATGCGGCCTCTGCAGCCTTCTGAGCGATGCTCGAACAGCCAGAGGTGTACTGACCCTGGAGCTTGGTGACAGCCTTAGCGATGTAAGCAGGAGCTGCACAGAAACCGATACGCCAGCCGGTCATTGCGTATGCCTTAGAGACACCGTTGATGATGACTACGCGATCCTTCATCTCTGGGAATGAAGCGATAGAGGTGAGCTGACCGCAGTAAGAGATGTGCTCGTAGATTTCGTCGGCAATGACGATGATGCGAGGATACTTGGCCAATACCTGTGCGATGGCAGCGAGCTCCTCCTTCGAGTAGATAGCTCCGGTAGGGTTAGATGGAGAGCAGAGGAGTACGACCTTGGTCTTCTCTGTGATGAGGCTCTCGAGCTGTGCTGCGGTGATCTTGAAATCCTGATCCTGACCGCAGAGGAATGGTACGTTGACACCCTCGGCGAGCTTGACCATCTCGAAGTAGCTTACCCATGCTGGAGTTGGGATGATGACCTCGTCGCCCTTGTCAACGACTGCGAGGATGACGTTGCAGATCTCCTGCTTGGCACCATTACCTACTACGATCTGAGTAGGAGCGAAGTCAACACCGTTCTCCTCCTTGAGTTTCTTAGAGATAGCTTCGCGGAGAGAGAGGTAGCCAGGGACGGCGGTATAGAAAGAGAAGTTATTATCCACGGCCTGCTTAGCAGCCTCCTTGATGTGGTCAGGTGTATTGAAATCTGGCTCACCTACAGAGAGGTTGATGATGTCGAGACCCTGAGCTTTGAGCTCCTGACTCTTCTGTGACATTGCCAATGTTGCTGATGGCGATAGGGCCATAAGGCGTGCTGATAACTGTTCCATTGTAGTTTCGTTTTATATTGGTTATTTTTATTTGCTGTCTATTTTGTGTCAGATCTTTGCTTTCTTGCGAGGTACCTTAGCCTTTACCATTCTTAATATCGGCTTAGAGGTTGAAATGGTCCAGCGCATGAAATGCTGGAAGCGGATCTTGTAGGTATCCCAGTCGAAAAGAGGGGAGTCGTTGATGGCGCGCCAGGTAAGCCATAGGCCTAACGGCGCTAAGACAAAGGACGATAGCCAGATGCCCGACCAAGGTTCCATACTGCCCTCCTTGGCTGCCTGATAACCCGTGTTGTCGATGATGTAATAGAAAATGAAGAAGAGGACGCCCGTGATGAGTGGTACACCCATACCGCCTTTGCGGATGATGGCACCCAATGGAGCTCCGATGAAGAAAAAGAGAAGGCAGGCGATTGAGAGCGAGAACTTGCGATGGATCTCCATGGCATGATAGTTGATGTTCTTACGCTCGAAAGTCTGCATCTCCTGCTGTATGGCGAAGGTCGAAACCACATTCTGTGACTTTGACTGCGCCTTGCGTACCACCTCTTCCATCTGTGATGGTTCAAGGCTGGCGTAGATACTGTCAATGTTTATTGGCACCATTAGATGAGGCTTGCTGTCCTTGGAAGAATTCTTGGCCAGGACATCGGTAGCCGGATCAAAGGCTCCTGTAGTGGCGGCAAAGTATGCACTATCATTGCGCGCTCTATCAAAGACTTGGCTAAAGTAGACAGTGGTCTTAAGACGCTGTCCGTAGCCGTAGTCGATGGAGTCAATTCGCTGATTGAGTGAATCGACGGAGTGAGTGAGCTGTGCGAGGTTCTTACCGACGTGTCGGTCGGCAATGGCTTCCTCGTCAGTACGTTCGAAGTCGTTGTCGTAGAGTACATAAATCTCCTTTTCGGTGAATGTCTCACGACGATATTTCGGTTGGTTGCTGCTTCGGTTGTTGCGGTTATTCTCCTTGAAGGTGCCAACCTGCTCGCCATCCCATAAGGTGAGCTTGAGGTGACGACCGGTTTCAGCCATGGAGATTTTCGCGCTATCGGCAGTGGTGACGATGGCATCCTCGATATTGTATCCTTCGAAGATATAGATGGTCACGCCATGCAGCATGCCAGTGTCGAAATCTTTGTGATCAACGTAGATATTGTAGTTGTTGATCTCCTTGTAGAATACACCCTCTGGAATCTCAAGCTCTGGTGATTTGTGCTTGATACCCAGTAGGATGGAGTACATCTTCGTATTGGCGTACGGCAACACGCGATCCTGGAAGAAGAATGCGCCGATGGCCAGAAAAACCATGAAGATGGTGAGCGGACGCATGATGCGGAGCAAGGAAACTCCGGAAGCTTTCATTGCCAACAGCTCAAGACTTTCGCCAAGGTTGCCGAAAGTCATCAGCGAAGCTAGCATGATACCCAATGGCAGAGCCATAGGGACGAAGGTTAGCGCCGCGTAGAAGAAGAGTTCGGCTAATACGTCAACTCCCAGGCCTTTACCTACCAGATCTCCCACATAACGCCACAAAAACTGCATCAACACAATGAAGAGACAGATAAAGAACGTCATGAGGAAGAGCGGAATGAAGGTCTGCAGCATGAACGTATAGATGCGCTTGATTCTCATTACTCTTCTTTGATTAAGGGATTCTAAAGGAATCTAAGGGAAATTAAGGGAATCTAAGTATCCCTTAAATCCCTTAGAATTATTACTGAATAGCCTTCTCGATTGCCTCAGCGATAGCCTCGCCACGGAGGTTGCGACCAAGGATAGTGCCATCAGCACCGACGAACATGATGTGAGGGATGCCCATGATGCCATACTTCTCTGTTGGAGAGTTCTCACGACCACCAGCGAAGATTACTGGCCAGCTGATTGGGAGCTCACCCATTGCCTTCTGGGTGTCGTCAAGACTATCCTCCCATACAGCGATACCAACGAAGTTAACCTTATCCTTATACTGCTCTGCGTACTTAGAAAGGTAATTGTTGATTTCACGACGGCAAGGACCGCACCATGAAGCCCAGAAATCTACGATGACTGGCTTGCCCTGTGCTACGAAGTCGCTGAGCTTGAGAGCTTCGCCTGAAGTAGCATTGGTACCTTCTACATCGATATACTGTGTGCCGACACCTGTAGCAGCAGATGCGATCTTTGCATTTGCAATACGCTGGATGCGAGCATCATTCTTGATGAGTTCACCTGCGCTGGCAAGAGCTGCATTGAGTTCCTCGCCCTCCATATCGTATGCGAGGTTGGTGAAACACTGAAGTCCGAGAGAGTCGTCGGTGTGGCGAGAATAAACCTCCTTAAGAACAGCATTATAGGCAGAATCCTGAGCTGCCTCGTTATCAAGGCCACGGATTACATTCATCATGCTGTCCATGTAAGCAAGGTCCTCCTCCATAGTAGGAGCCTTTGGTTGCTGCTGCTGCGAGCAGCTGGCCATTGCAGCAACCATAGCGAGTGCTGCAAAAAATAACTTTTTCATATACCTTATATTATATATAATGAGAATTGCGAAAAATGTGCCAATGAGGAAGTGCATTATTCGATGAGGAGCAGATCTGCGCCTTCGAGTACATTATCACCCTTGCCGACGTAGACAGCCTTTACGACGCCATCCTTGCCGCAGTTGATGTTGTTCTCCATCTTCATTGCCTCAAGTACGATAGCGCAATCTGCAGCTTTGACAGCCTGTCCCACGGTGACGTTGACGCTGAGTACGGTGCCAGGAAGTGGAGACTTGGTAGCACCTGCAGCACCAGCAGCAGGACGTGGAGAAGGAGCCGAAGCTGGAGCAGAAGGAGCTGCGGCAGCAGGACGTGCAATGATTGGCTTTGGCTTCTCTGCCTTAGGTGCCTCTGCAAGCTCGACGGTGTAGGCATTGCCATTGACCTCGACCTCAACGTTCTGGCCATTGATATCCTTGACGGCTACCTCATACTGGTTGCCGTTGAGTTTCAGTTTGTATGTCTTCATATTTCTTATTATTTACGTAGTGGAGAACGCTTGTGGTTGTTGCCCGCACCTGTCCAGGCTGATGTCGATGGTGCCAAAGTGAGAACGCCCGATTCCTGATCGTGCATGCCATCCTCATTGAGGAAGAGACCTACGGCGATGATAGCTGCGAGTTCCTCCTCGTTGCTGATGCTGTCCTTTGCCTCCTGACGAGCCTTGCTGGCTTGAGCGCGGCGGTCATTGACCTGCTCGATCTGCTTCTTGCGATGGAACGCTTTCTTGATCTGAAGACCACACCAGGTGAGGGTAGGATAGAGGTACTTGAAGCTCAGGAAAAGAACCAGCAGTGCACAGAATACCACACCCATCGAGATGATTGCCATCATCCAGCCGATAGGATCCTGCTCGCCGAAACGATCTGCATTATTGGCCAGTGCAGGAGTTGCTGCACCTGCCAACAATGCTATTATGATTGATAATTTTCTCATATAGGTTTTAATTATAAATATCAATTACCGTCTGACATCCGTCTTCGGGGAATTAGTTGTTATTTGTTATTTGATATTTATAATCTTCCGCTTACAGAGGAAGATTATCATGTTTCTTTGCAGGATTCTCCACACGCTTGTTGTGCAGTTTCTCGAGAGCGCGGATTACGCGGAAACGAGTGTTGCGTGGCTCGATGACGTCATCGATGTAACCCTTGTGAGCAGCGTCGTATGGGTTGCAGAAGAGAGCCTCATACTCAGCCTTCTTCTCTGCAATCACCTGAGCCTTAGCCTCAGGAGTCTCGGCAGCCTTGAGCTCCTTGCCATAGAGAACCTCTACAGCACCACCAGAACCCATTACTGCGATTTCAGCCGATGGCCAAGCGTAGTTGACATCGCCGCGAAGCTGCTTACAGCTCATCACGATGTGCGAACCACCGTATGATTTGCGGAGGGTGACGGTAACCTTAGGTACAGTACTCTCGCCGTAAGCGTAGAGCAGCTTAGCACCATGGTCAATCACACCGTTGTACTCCTGACCAGTACCAGGGAGGAAGCCCGGAACGTCGACGAGAGTTACGAGTGGGATATTGAATGCATCGCAGAAACGTACGAAACGTGCAGCCTTGCGTGAAGCGTTTGAGTCGAGACAACCGGCCATTACCTTTGGCTGGTTTGCTACGACACCTACTGACTGGCCGTTCATGCGAGCGAAGCCGACGATGATGTTCTTTGCCCAACCTGAGTGAACCTCAAACATCTCGCCATTATCGACAATCGAAGCAATGACCTGATACATGTCGTATGCCTGGTTGGCAGACTCAGGGATGATCTCGTTCAAAGCGTCGTCCATACGGTCGATAGGATCAGTGCACTCTACACGTGGAGCCTCCTCCATGTTGTTTTGAGGAAGGTATGAGAGCAGGGTGCGGATCATCTGGATGGCCTCCTCCTCGTCTTCTGCAGCGAAGTGTGCAACGCCCGACTTGGTAGCATGAACCGAAGCGCCGCCGAGGCTCTCCTGATCGACTACCTCGCCAAGGACTTCCTTGACAACCTTAGGGCCGGTGAGGAACATGTAAGAGGTATTCTTGACCATCAGCACGAAGTCGGTGAGTGCCGGTGAGTATACCGAACCACCTGCGCAAGGACCCATGATAGCCGAGATCTGTGGGATGACGCCCGATGCGAGGATGTTGCGCTCGAAGATCTCGCCGAAGCCGGCCATCGAAGCAATACCCTCCTGGATACGTGCACCGCCTGAGTCGTTGAGACCGATGACTGGAGCGCCGACGCGCATAGCCATATCCATGATCTTGCAGATCTTCTCTGCCATGGTGACGCTGAGCGAACCACCAGAGACGGTGAAGTCCTGAGCGAAGAGGAAGACGAGGCGTCCGCCGATGGTAGCCGAACCGGTCACGATACCGTCACCGAATGGGTGGCTCTTGTCTGTGCCGAAGTTGGTACAACGGTGAATGAGGAACATATCCGTTTCCTCGAACGAACCTGGGTCAACGAGTGCCTCGATGCGCTCACGTGCTGTCTGCTTGCCCTTGGCATGCTGTGCCTCGATGCGCTTCTCACCACCACCCATGCGTGCTGTCTCGCGGTTCTTGATGAGTTCCTGAATTTTCTGTAATTGTATGCTCATTTGTCAAATATCAAATGTCAATTTTTATTTGCTATTTTGAATAATTAATGTTCACGCGTGAATACAAATTATTCTTCGTCCTCCTTGATGTTGTGATATACTGCTGTTACATCATCATCTTCATCAAACTTATCGAGAAGCTTGTCGAGGGTCACGCGCTGCTCAGCAGTAACCTCCTTGTAGTCATTAGCGAAGCGGAGGAACTCGGCGCTCTTAATCTCGAAGCCATTGTCCTCGAAGTACTTCTGGAGGTCAGCGTAGCTCTCTGGCTCGCCCTCCACGGTGAGGGTGTTCTCCTCCTCGTCGAAGTTGATTTCCTCTACGCCGAAGTCGATGAGCTCCAACTCAAGCTCCTCCATGTCAATACCCTCCTTAGCGCCAACGGTGAAGACAGCCTTGCGGGTGAAGAGGAATGAGAGTGAACCCTGGGTGCCGAGGGTGCCGCCATACTTGGTGAAGTAAGAGCGTACGTTAGCCACGGTACGGGTGTTGTTATCAGTAGCAGCCTCTACGAAGATAGCAATGCCGAATGGGCCGTAGCCTTCGTAGGTCAACTCCTTGTAATCGCTGGTGTCCTTATCGGTTGCCTTCTTGATGGCACGGTCGATAGTATCCTTTGGCATACCTGCTGACTTAGCAGATGCGATGAGTGTACGCAAGCGGCTGTTGGTGTCTGGATCAGGACCACTGCTCTTTACGCACATTGTGATTTCCTTGCTGAATTTTGAAAATGCTTTACTGTTCTTGCTGTTACGCGCCATGATACGCGCCTTACGGTATTCAAAAGCTCTTCCCATGATTTGGTTTTATTATTTTTATTTTCTTATTATTTTTTCAAATTATCGCAATGATGCTCCCATCTTCTCCTCGAACGCCTTGATGATTCGATTCATCGTATTCTCGATGGCTTTATCATTCAAAGTCTTCTCAGGATCCTGAAGAATGAGCGAAATAGCATACGACTTCTTGCCCACAGGCAGGTTCTTGCCCTCATATACGTCGAAGAGAGTGACGCTCTTGAGGAGCTTCTTCTCATTGTCGAAGCACATCTTCTCAATTTCTGCGAACTGTACGGTGTTGTCGACGAGGAGAGCGAGGTCTCGCTTCACAGGTGGGAACTTAGAGATCTCCTGCTGCTGTACGCTTACCTTAGCTGCATCCTTCATGAGCGACTTCCAGTTGAGGTCAGCATAGTAAACCTCCTGCTCGATGTCGAACTTCGAGAGGATCTTGTTGCTCACAATGCCGAGGGTGGCGAGCACCTTACCCTTCATGTTGGTAATCTCAAGGCCGACGGAGAAGATGTCGCTGTTGAACTGACGCTGCTTCAACCCCTGCTGCTCCAAGCCGAGGCGCTTCAGGATGTTCAATACAGCAGCTTTCAGCTCATAGACGTTAGCCTTGGTGTCAGCTACTGCCCAAGAACCCTGGTTGCGGTTACCGGTCATCCAGAGGCCAAGGTGGCTCTCCTCGCTGTAACCGATAATGCCACGACCTTCCTGCTGTACCTCGAGCGCTGTCTTCTCACCATCCATCACCTGGAGGTTGACCACAGCCTGCTTGGCAGCGTTGTAGTGCTCGGTGTTGCCAAACTCATAGAAGCGGCAACTCTGGTTCTTATAGTTGATGTTGCGGATGATGCTCTGCAAACCTCCAAAGAGTAATGTCTGGCGGAGTACGTTGAGGTCACTTGAGAGTGGGTTCATCACACGTACGAGGTTCTCCGATGGATAGGTGGTCAAGCCGTCATAGAAAGCCTCTGCGGTGAGAGAGTTGCAGAGAATCTCGCTGTAGCCGGCACCGGTCAGCTGCTCACTGATGATCTGTTGCAGGCGGTTGCTCACGTCGGCAGCACTCTTCTGTACAGGGCTGGTGCGAACGCTCTTTGGCAACTCTACACGGTCGTAGCCATAGATACGGAGGATGTCCTCGATGACGTCACAGTCACGGGTCACATCCACACGGTAAGCAGGGATCTGGATCTTTACGCCCTCAGCATTCTCCTCCAGGATCTCCATCTCGAGCATGCCCAGAATCTTCTTGACCATCTCTACAGGGATGTCAATACCCGAAAGACCATTGACGCGCTTATAAGTGAGGTCAACCACTGCAGGAACATTCTTTACAGGATACTCCTCCACGATGTCTCCCACGATGGTACCACCGGCCAGCTCCTTCACGAGGAGGGCTGCGCGGCGCAGTGCGTATGGGATGTTGTCAATGTCCACGCCACGCTCGTAGCGGAACGAAGCGTCGGTCGAGAGCTGCTGGCGGCGAGCGGTCTTACGTACCCAGGTTGGGTGGAAGCAGGCGCACTCCAGGAAGACATTCTTTGTCTCAGCAGTAGTACCTGACTCAAGGCCGCCGAATACACCGGCAATGCACATTGGCTCCTCCGTGTTGCAGATCATAAGGTCACGCTCAGAGAGGCTGTGCTCGTTGCCGTCGAGGGTCACGAACTTGGTGCCCTCAGCGCAGGTCTTCACCACAATCTGGCCACCCTTGATCTTGTCTGCATCGAAGGTGTGCATTGGCACTGCTGTCTCGTGCAGGATGAAGTTGGTAATATCGACGATATTGTTGATAGGGCGGAGGCCGATAGCCTGCAGACGGTTCTTGAGCCATTCTGGTGACTCACGTACGGTCACGCCGCTGATGGTGATACCCGAATAGCGTGGGCAAGCCTCTGCATTCTCTACCTTGATGCTGATAGGCTTATATGGCGACTGGATGGTCTTAGCGATGAGCTTGTCGGCAGCCAGCACGGTGTCAAAGTTAGCAATGCTTGGCTTGGTGAGCTCGCCTGACAGGTTGTGTGCGCCGAGGTAAGCGTTGAGGTCACGTGCCACGCCGTAGTGGCTGGCAGCGTCGATGCGGTTAGGAGTAATGTCTACGGCAATGACGTAGTCGCTTTCCACATGGTAGTACTCAGCGGCAGGAATGCCGAGAGGAGTATCCTCTGGGAGTACGATGATACCGGCATGGTCAGTACCTACGCCGATCTCGTCCTCTGCGCAGATCATACCGTTCGATGCAACGCCGCGGAGCTTGGCCTTCTTGATGGTGAAGCTCTGGTCGCCGTCATACAGCACGGTGCCGAGGGTAGCCACAATGACCTTCTGGCCAGCAGCCACGTTAGGAGCGCCACACACGATCTGTGCTACAGCATGACCCTCCTCGGTGATGGTGCAGTTAGCGCCGTATGCCTCCTTGACCCACTCTGCAGTGCCGAGGTCAACCGTAGTGACATGCATGTGGTCAGAGTCTGGATGAGCCTCACAGGTGAGTACATATCCCACTACCAGGCCCTTCAATCCGCCACGGATGGTCTCGATTTCTTCGACGCCTTCGGTCTCAAGGCCGATAGAAGTAAGGGCTGCCGAAGTCTGCTCTGGGGTAAGGTCGAACTTCAGATAATCTTTCAGCCACTTGTAAGAAATGTTCATAATTGTATGTTGTTTTTATATTTTGCTCAATTGGAATTTCCGGGCACCCGCGCTTGCGGATAACTCAAAAACGCGCGCAAATATACATATTAAATATGAAATAGACAAATAATACCCCCTCTTTTTGCTCCTAAATCGGCCATGTTTACATTTTTTTTGCTTTTTGTGCAACTCTTCTTTGCAATTTCAAAATATAATCTCTATCTTTGCGCCAGATAAAATCTAATTTCTAAACACTAAAAACATTTATTCATGGAAAGAACATTTGTTATCCTTAAGCCTGTTACCGTCCAGCGTGGTCTTATCGGCGAGGTCATTAACCGCTTTGAGAAGAAGGGTCTCAAGCTCGTTGGCATGAAGATGATGCAGCTCGATGATGAAATCCTCGCTAAGCATTATGCACACCTCGTTGACCGTCCATTCTTCCCTGGCCTCAAGCGTAGCATGATGGCTACCCCAGTCATTGTCTGTGTATGGGAGGGTGTCGGCGCTATCGAAGTTGTCCGTCTCATGGCAGGTGCAACCAATGGCCGTAAGGCGCTCCCTGGCACTATCCGTGGCGACTACTCTATGAGTGGCCAGCAGAATATCGTTCATGCCAGCGATGGCCCTGAAACAGCCGAGGCAGAGATCAAGTGCTTCTTCAAGGACGAGGAGCTCTTCTCTTACGACAACGTAGCATGCGCTAAGTTCGGCTATGCCGAGGACGAGGTATAAATCCTGCTGAACAGTATATAGATACCTGTTTTTCATTCATAATACCCGCAGATCGAATTTCTATCGGCCTGCGGGCACTTTTTGACTAACTGAATAACATGAAAAAAACTCTATTGACAACCTTTGGCATCCTCGCCCTGACAGCCATGCCATGGATGAGCCAGCCAACCGTGGCAGAGGAGCGTCTGCCGGAGTACTTGCAGTGCGAGAAGTTCACGCTCGACAAGCTGCAGTCGATGGTGTATAGCACCTCAGTCACCCCTAACTGGTTCCCATCGGGCAACGCCTTCTGGTACACTTATAAGACCAGTGAGGGTTCGCGCTGGTACATCGTCGACCCTGCTACCCGCCAGAAGAAGGAGCTCTGGGACAACGTGGAGATGGCTGCTCGCCTCTCAGAGGAGATGCACGACCCATACGACGCGCAGCACCTCCCTATCCAGCACCTCCAGGTCGTGGACGACAAGACCTTCACCTTCGACGTGAAGTCTTCGCAGGACAAGAAGAGCGCAGACAAGAAAAAGAAGAGCGCAGGCAAGGAGATTGTCTACTTCCGCTACGACGTGCCTTCGCGCACCCTGACCCGTCTCACCGAGGACGAGAAGCCTCTCAAGCGCCTCGACTGGGGTACTGTCTCGCCTGATGGTAAAACCGTTATTTACGCTAAGGACTTGAACCTCTGGAAGATGTCGTTCGAAGACTATCAGAAACTCCGCAAGGACGAGAAGGACAGCACCATCACCGAGATACAGATTACCAAGGACGGCGTGGAGTATTTCGGCTATGGAATGCCACGCAACATCCTCAACACTGACACCATTTGCAACGGCAAGCGCCGAGGTGTCTATGGCTTGTCATTCGCACCAGATTCGAAACACTTTGCCGTACTCCTCTCTGACAGCCGCATGGTGAAGGACATCTGGGTAGTGAACTCGATGGCTAATCCACGTCCTACGCTCGAGACCTACAAGTATCAGATGCCAGGCGAGAAAGAGAACCCTATCGAGCACCTCTATATTTTCGACACCGAAACAGGCGTACGCAAGGAGGTTAACACCTCAGCATTCAAGGATCAGACACTTGATATCCAGACCGCTGAGCTCAATCCTGGCGACGTGACCAAGGGTTATCGTACCTCTATCTGGACAGGCGACAGCAAGCGCTTCTTCATCTCGCGCACCAGCCGTGACCTGAAGCGTGTGGACATCTGTTCGTACACCATCGGCCAGGACACACTCGTGCCAGTCATCGAGGAGCGCCTCAATACCTATATCGACTTCATCAACGTACTGAGTCCTAACGAAGGCAAGGAGATCATCCACTGGAGCGAGCGTGACGGTTGGGGTCACCTCTACCTCTACACAGAGGACGGCAAACTCAAGAACCGTATCACCAAGGGCCCTTGGCACGTAGAGAAGATCGTGCGACTCGACAGCAAGAACCGCGTGGTTTACTTCACCGCCAGTGGTCGCACCGAGGGTGAGAATCCTTACTACATGCACCTCTATCGCTGTAACCTCGACGGTACGGGCCTCAAGCAGCTCGACGAGAAGAACTTCTTCCATGAGCCTGTAATGACCTATAACGCAGGCTATTTCGTCGATAATTACAGCCGTTCGGATTGCGCCCCTGTCACCGAGCTCCGTGACGCTCAGGGCAACAAGATCATGACCCTTGAGAAGGCTGATCTCAGCCAGCTCATTGCTGCCGGTTATAAGTTCCCTGAGATCTTCAAGGTCAAGGCTGGCGACGGCGTGACTGACCTCTGGGGCTGCATGTACAAGCCTTTCGACTTCGACAGCACCAAGGTTTACCCAATCATCGACTACGTCTATCCAGGTCCTCAGGTCGAGGCAACCTACTATCCTTGGAAGACCATGAATCCACGTACCGACCGCCTGGCTCAGGCAGGTTTCATCGTCATCTCGGTAGGTCAGCGTGGTGGCCATCCTTGGCGCAGCAAGTGGTACCACAACTTTGGTTATGGCAACATGCGTGACTATCCTCTGGCCGACCATAAGTACGCCATCGAGCAGCTCGCTAACCGCCATTCTTATATTGACGTCAATCGTGTAGGTATTCACGGCCACTCAGGTGGTGGCTTCATGACCTTCGCAGCGATGTGTCAGTACCCTGATTTCTTCAAGGTAGGTGTGTCTTGCGCAGGCAACCACGACAACGCCATCTACAACCGATGGTGGAGCGAAAAGCACCACGGCGTACGTGAGGAAATCACCGCAGAGGGAGACACCACATTTATCTATAAGGTGGCTAACAACCAGGAGCTTGCTTCGAAACTCCAGGGACGTCTCCTCATCGTGCATGGCGACATTGATAACAACGTGCATCCAGCCAATACCGTACGTGTGATCAATAACCTCATCCGCGCCGGCAAGCGCTTCGACATGCTCTTCCTGCCTACTCAGCGCCACGGCTTTGGCGATATGAATGAGTACTTCTATTGGCGACTCGTCGATCACTTCAGCAAGTATCTGAAGGGAGAGAGTGAGACGAGCGTGGATATTCCTAAGAGGAGTGATATAAACAAGATATAAGTCGTCTTGTGCAAGGATGCTCATTTGAATACTATAACGAAACAAGCCTCGTCGAAAATAGACGAGGCTTGTTTCGTTATTATGCGATTTCCTTATTGCTGTTTTATTCAATAAATCCTGGTTCTGGCAAGTGCATACCCGCCATGATGAGATGCTTCTCATGAGCGTACTTGATGAGGCGCTCACGGCTCTCGGCAGCCTTGGCCTTGTCCTGGTCGTAGTTGCCACTGTACTGAGGATTCTCAAGCTGGAGGGCTGCACCGTGCATCAGGTCGCCGATGATGAGGAGTTCGGCCTTCTCGAAAGCGGTATGGCCAGGGGTATGGCCTGCAGCGTCAAGAGCGATGATGCCGTGTGGCAGGGTGTCGCCATAGTTGAAGAGGTGCAGGTGCTCCTTGTAAGCGCCAAGGGCTTCACTTGCCTGTGGATTCTCCGCATTGGCATTGTATTCGAGCTCGTTGGTATAAACCTCAGCGTTAGGGAAGACTGGCTTGCCTTCGAGCGCCATGCCACCGATATGGTCACCGTGGTAGTGGGTGATGTAGAGCTCGCTGATGCTGTCAGGGGTAAGGCCGAGCGAAGCCAGGCCATTGAGCAACTGGCCGCCTTTGTCTGCACCCAAGCCGGTGTCGAAGAGGATCCAAGCGCCATCGGCCTTCATTACGAATGTGCTCATGGAAGCAGGTACGCCTTCCTGCAAACCCAGTGCTTCGAAGAGCGAATCAGGAGCCTCTGGGAAGAGGTCGCGAGGCATCTTGCGCTCACCTGCATTGTCCTTGATCCAAGTGACTACTGTACCGTCGCTCAGTGTGGCTACAGCGCCGTCGAGAGAGGCTTGTGGAGTGGTTTCTTCGGCTGGCTGAGCAGCCTTCTGAGTGCAACTTGTCAGCGCCATGCTGCCAAGGAGAAGAGAAAAGAATACTTTGTTCATTGTTTTTTAGAGTTGAATTTTTGCTGCAAATATAACCCGAATTTTTGTATAATGCAAAAATAAACTATTTTTCTCTTGCTTTTTTTATAGAAATAATATAACTTTGCGCCCAATTAGTAAAATCATAAAACAAAATATCGCCCCATTATGCGAAAGTTTCTTTTACTTATTCTGACTTTTGTTGCTACGTGCAATGTCTTTGCTCAGCGTCCTGCGGCTCCGGAGATTTACAGCCCTAAGCTGAAGCAGTTCTATCAGGCCGCAGATAGCCTGACCACACTCCACAAGGCCCAGAAACCGGTCATCGGCGTGAGTGTGTCGAACACTATGAAGGGAACCTGCACCCGCTCCATCGAGCTGGCTGGTGGTATCCCTTTCATCATCCCAGAGACCAAGGATGTCACGCTCATCGAGGAAACCCTCTCTCTGCTCGACGGCCTGATCATGTCGGGTGGCGAGGATATCAATTCTGCATTCTATGGCGAAGAGCCAACCGAGAAGTGCGGCAAGAGCAATGACGCCCGTGACGAATATGAGTTGCTCCTCGTCAAGAAGGCGATGGATCGAAACATCCCAATCCTCGGTATCTGCCGTGGCCTTCAGCTGATCAACGTAGCGATGGGTGGCAAGCTCTATCAGGATATTCCGACAGAGAAGCCTTCGGGCGTGAAGCATGCGGTGTTTGAGACCCGCGGAGAACCTGTGCATGAGATTAGCATTGAGTCAGGTTCGGTACTCGCTTCGATGCTCAATGTAGAGAAATTTGCCGTCAACAGCAAACATCATCAGGGTATTAAGACGCTCGCTCCTGAACTCAAGATCACCGCATGGAGCCTTCCTGACAGCGTGCCAGAGGCTATCGAGGCTTACCCGATCCGTGCCATCATGGGTGTGCAGTTCCATCCGGAGATCAACGCTTCGGAAGGAGACGAGGCTTGCCTCCATATCTTCGAGCACCTCGTTGCACAGGCTTCGCTCTTTGCTGAGGCCAAGGATATTCACAGCCGCATCTATTCTATCGATACTCACTGCGACACACCAATGGCCTTCTCTCGCGGAGGTACTGTCGGTGCTCGTAACCGTCAGCAGGTGAGTATCCCTAAGATGACCGAAGGCTTCCTCGATGCACAGTTCCTCGCGGCTTTCCTTTCGCAGAAGGAGCTCGATGAGGCTTCGATGAAGGCGGCTGTCGAGAAGTGCCAGAGTATCATTGACGATATATATAATGATGTGGCCAAGTATCCTGAGTTCTGCGGTATTGCCCGCACGGAGGAGGACGCTATCCGTCTCAAGGCCGAGGGTAAGAAGGCGTTCTTCATCGGCATTGAGAATGGCTATGGCATTGGTAATGATATCAGTAACATCAAGAAATACTATGACCAGGGTGTCAACTACATGACCCTCTGCCATAGCGCCGACAATGCTATCTGCAACAGTTCGACCCGCACCGCTGACGAGAACAAGGGTCTCACCGAGTTCGGCCGTAAGGTGGTCAAGGAGATGAATAAGGTGGGTATGGTCATTGACCTCAGCCACGCCAGCATGGGTACTTTCTGGGATGTGATGAAGGAGAGCAAGATGCCAGTCGTCTGCACTCACAGCGGCGCTAAGGAGGTCTTCTTCCATGACCGTAACCTCAATGATGACCAGCTCCGCGCTTTGGCTAAGAACGGTGGCGTCATCCAGATCTGTATCTTCGCCGGCTATATGAGTCCTGACCGCACCAAGACCAGCATTGACGACGTCGTGGCACACATTGACCATTGCGTCAAGGTGGCTGGCATTGACCACGTCGGCATTGGTAGTGACTTCGATGGCGGTGGCGGCGTCCTCGGTTGCAAGGGTAGCAATGACATGATTCGCATCACTGTCAAGCTCCTCGAAAAGGGTTATACAGAGGAGCAGCTCGGTAAGATCTGGGGTGGCAACTTCTTCCGCGTACTCAATACTTGCCGCGCGGCAGGAAAGAAGAAATAACTCCTATTTAATATATAGAAGAAATAGTATCGCATGAATTCTTGGAATTTGTGCGATACTTTCTTTATATTTGCGCAGATATTCTTTGATTTGTCAAAAAAAAAGCGTATCTTTGCGCCGCAATCTCACATTGCTGCGGTCAAGTCAAACATAATAATCTGTAATTAATAATTTGTAATTAATAAGAAATGTTTGACAATCTTTCCGAGCGTCTTGAGCGCTCCTTCAAAATCCTCAAGGGTGAAGGCAAGATCACCGAAATCAACGTTGCAGAGACCTTGAAAGACGTACGCCGTGCATTGCTCGACGCCGATGTGAACTACAAGGTAGCCAAGACCTTCACCGATACCGTGAAGCAGAAGGCGCTTGGTATGGACGTGCTCACTGCCGTCAAGCCAGGCCAGTTGATGGTCAAGGTAGTGCATGACGAGTTGGCCGCTCTCATGGGTGGCGAGGCAGTAGAGCTCAATCTCAAAGCCAATCCAACAATCATTCTTATGGCTGGTCTCAACGGTGCTGGTAAGACTACCCACACCGGTAAGCTGGCGCTCATGCTGAAGGACAAGAAGGGTAAGAAGCCTCTCTTGGCCGCTTGTGACGTTTATCGTCCTGCAGCTATCGATCAGCTCGAGGTGGTAGCTGGTCAGGTCGGCGTCCCTGTCTATAAGGACCTCACCTGCAAGGATCCTGTCAAGATTGCACAGGACGCTATCGCTGAGGCTCGTCGCAATGGCAATGACGTCGTGATTGTCGATACCGCTGGCCGTCTCGCCATTGACGAGGCTTTGATGCGCGAGATCAAGAACATCAAGGACGCTGTGCAGCCACACGAGATCCTCTTCGTCGTTGACTCAATGACCGGTCAGGACGCTGTCAACACCGCTAAGGAGTTCAATGACCGTCTCGACTTCACCGGCGTCATCCTCACCAAGCTCGATGGTGATACCCGTGGTGGTGCAGCGCTCTCTATCCGCACCGTGGTCAATAAGCCGATCAAGTTCATCGGTACCGGAGAGAAGATGGAGGCGCTCGAAGTCTTCTATCCTGAGCGTATGGCTGGCCGTATCCTCGGCATGGGTGACGTTGTCTCTCTCGTAGAGCGCGCTCAGCAGCAGTATGACGAGGAGGAGGCCAAGAAGCTCCAGAAGAAGATTGCCAAGAACCAGTCCGACTTCAACGATTTCTACGCTCAGATCCAGCAGATCAAGAAGATGGGTAACATCAAGGACCTCGCTTCGATGATCCCTGGCGTTGGCAAGGCTATCAAGGATATCGACATTGACAACAACGCTTTCAAGGGTGTCGAGGCTATCATCCAGTCGATGACTCCTTACGAGCGCCAGCATCCTGAGTGCATGAACCAGAGTCGCAAGAACCGTATTGCCAAGGGTTCAGGTACCACCATCCAGGAGGTCAACCGCCTCGTCAAGCAGTTCGACGACATGCGCAAGGTGATGAAGAAGATGAATGATTTCAAGGCTAATCCACGTGCCATGATGCAGATGCAGCAGATGGCCGCTAAAATGAAGGGTAAGGGATTCCCTGGAATGTAATGGCATTTACCATTTGATCATTTACCATTTATTCATTTATCATTTACTATTTGAAATTTAGAACATGCAACTTATAGATGGAAAAGCAACCGCAGCTGCTATCAAGGCTGAGATTGCACTGGAAGTAAAAGAGATGCTTGCAGCAGGCAAGCGTGCACCACACTTGGCCGCTATTCTCGTTGGCCACGATGGTGGTAGTGAGACATACGTAGCTGCTAAGGTCAAGGCTTGTGAGGAGTGTGGCTTCACCTCTTCGCTCATCCGTTACGAGGCAGACATCACCGAGGCTGAGTTGTTGGCCAAGGTTGATGAATTGAATAAGAATCCAGAGGTCGATGGCTTCATCGTGCAGCTCCCATTGCCAAAGCATATCGACTCGCAGAAGGTCATCGAGGCTAACGACTATCGCAAGGACGTGGATGGTTTCCACCCAGTCAACGTAGGTCGCTTGAGCATCGGCCTCCCTTGCTTCGTCAGCGCTACTCCTGCAGGTATCATGATGCTGCTGGAGCGTTATGGCGTGGAGACCAAGGGCAAGCATTGTGTCGTCCTCGGCCGAAGCAATATCGTCGGCAAACCAGTGGCACAGCTCATGATGCAGAAGGCTTATCCTGGCAACTCTACCGTCACCGTCTGCCACTCAGCGTCAGAGAATCTCAAGGAGATCTGCGTCTCGGCCGACATCCTTATCGCAGCCATCGGTTCGCCAGAGTTCGTGACTGCCGACATGGTCAAGGAAGGCGCCACCGTTATTGACGTAGGTACCACCCGCGTACCGGATGCATCGAAGAAGTCTGGCTTCAAGCTCAAGGGCGATGTGAAGTTCGACGAGGTGGCTCCTAAGTGCTCATTCATCACTCCAGTGCCAGGTGGCGTAGGTCCTATGACCATCTGCTCGCTGATGAAGAACACACTCAAGGCCGGCAAGGGTATCAACTGGTAATTCTATAGTTTCAAATCCCCTATGAAATCAATCATACTATCCGTAGCCGCTCTTTTGCTGGCCTCTTGCACCGCCTCAGTCACCTCTCCAAAGAACGCTGAGACGAAGCGCGACTACGTCATCCTCGTCCACGGTGGCGCTGGCAATCTGGAGCGTTACCAAGGCGATAGCGCCAAGTGTGCACAGTATCTGGCCGCGCTCGACAGCGCTCTTCAGATCGGTCGCCAATCTATCGAGAATGGTGCCAAAGGCCCTGAGGCTGTGATGACTGTCATCGAATATTTTGAGGGTAATCCTCTCTTCAATTCTGGCATTGGTGCTACCGTTACAGCCGCTGGTACCTTCGAGCTCGACGCTGCCATCATGGAAGGCAAGGACCTCTCTGCTGGTTCCGTGGCTGGCGTCAAGCACGTCAAGCATCCTATCCGTGCAGCATACGCTGTCAAGGATCAGTCAGAGCACGTCATGCTGGCAGGTGAAGGCGCTGACGTCTTTGCCGCAGAGGTAGGCCTTGAGACCGTCGAGGATAACCTCTACTTCGCTACTCCAAAGACCATGGAGTGGGTAGAGAAGTTCAAGGCCGACAGCAAGAAGAATGGCACCGTCGGTTGTGTCATCCTCGATACCGATGGCAACCTCACCGCAGGTACCAGCACCGGTGGTATGTTAGGCAAGCGCTGGGGTCGCATCGGTGACGCTCCTGTTATCGGCGCTGGCACCTATGCCAACAATGCAGGTTGCGCCGTCTCATGCACAGGTCATGGCGAGTATTTTATCCGCAACACCGTGGCTCACAGCCTCTCTACCCGTGTAGAACTCCTGCATCAGCCTATCGACGAAGCAGCTAACTACATCATCCACGAAGTCCTCAACGCCGATGCTGGCAACGGAGGTCTCATCGCTGTCGATGCAAAGGGCAACTTCACCATGCCATTCAACAGCGCCGGCATGTTCCGTGGCTATATTTATAAGGAAGAAGGCAAGGTCCATGAGGCCGTAGGTATGTTCCAGGATATGGTAGTGAAATAAGTGCCTTATCCAGTGATAATTTTGTGCTCCACCAAAGAAATCAAACAAAATCAATATTTGCCACTCAATGAGTTGATTTCTTTTGATTTCTTTTGTTGGAGCATTAAAAATTAATAAAGGTACTTTTGACTTGCTGATATTATAAATTAAAATTGGATATTTGATATCTATGAAAAAACTACTTCTTTCTGTGTTGGCTATTGTCTCTACTTGGTCAATGGAGGCCCTGGCCTGCACCAATATCATCGTCGGCAAAGCCGCTTCTGCCGATGGTAGCGTCATGGTGACCTACAACGACGACTCCTACGGCAAGTTCGGTTTCCTCGACTTCTATCCGGCCTCCAAGCATGCTCCTGGTGACGTCCGTCGCATCATCAGTTGGGAGAACGGCCAGTACCGTGGCACCATCCCAGAGATCGCACAGACCTACAACGTCGTCGGCAATATCAACGAGTATCAGGTCTGCATCTGCGAGACGACTTTCGGTGGCCGTCGCGAACTCATCAATCCCGATGGCCTGATCGACTACGGTTCGCTCATCTACATCGCCCTGCAGCGCTCCAAGACTGCACAGGAGGCCATCAGCGTGATGACTTCTCTGGTCGATGAATTCGGCTATTGCAGCTCCGGTGAGACCTTCTCGATCTGCGATAAGAACGAGGCGTGGATCATGGAGATGGTAGGCAAGGGACCTGATCAGAAAGGCGCGCTCTGGGTAGCTGTCCGCATCCCTGACGACTGTGTGGCAGTTCATGCCAACAGCAGCCGTATCACGCGTTTCGACCTGAAAGACAAGCAGAACGTCAAGTTCTCCAAGGACGTCATTACCTACGCTCGCCAGCAAGGTTGGTTCAACGGTAAGGACGCAGAATTCTCTTTCCGCGACACCTACGCTCCAAAACAGAGCATCCGCTCCTGTGAGGCCCGCTGCTGGAGCTTCATGAACCGTATGGACTCAACGCTCATGGCCGACTACCTGCCATACATCCTCCAGGAGGAAGGCGCTCCACAGGAGATGCCGCTCTATATCAAGCCTACTCACAAGGTCACCTTGCCAGAGCTCAAGGACTGTATGCGCGATCATTACGAAGGTACGCCTCTCGCCTTCACCGACGATCTCGGTGCCGGCGCTTGGGGTATGCCATACCGTCCTCGTCCGGTCAACTTCAAGGATGCTGAGGGTAATACCTACTTCAACGAGCGTCCTATCTCTACCCAGCAGACCGCCTTCACCTTGGTCAGCCAGTTGCGCTCGTGGCTTCCTGATGCCATCGGAGGTGTGATGTGGTTCGGTTGCGATGACGCCAACATGGTGGCTTACACCCCTGTCTATTGCTGCACCAACCAGATCCCTGTCTGCTATGACCGCTCTACCGCTTCGGCTGTCGACTTCACCATGAAGAGCGCTTTCTGGCTCTGCAACATGCTCAGCAACATCGTCTACCAGCGCTATTCGCTCATGATGCCAGACTTCCAGAAGGTGCAGAGCGAGTTGGAGCGTAACTTCGAGTTCGAGCAGGAGAATATCATCGCCGAAGCCCTCAAAATGAGCGAGTCAGACCGCGTATCCTACCTCACTCAGCAGACGGCTCTCTATGCCGACAGAATGATGGATCGCTGGCAGCAGCTCCTCGGCTACCTGGTCGTCAAGTACAACGACATGGTCATCAAGAACGAGGTCGATGGCCGCTTCGATACCTTCTGCCACGAGAAGTGCCACGTCTCTAATCCAGGCTATCCTGAGGCTTATCGCGAGAAGATCGTCAAGGAGACAGGAAATCGCTATCGCGTTCCGGAGACACACTAAGCTGTGGCAAGCCACAGCAAGTAACAAATATCAGATATCAAATATCACCACCCTCACTACAATAGCCTGTAGCGATGGTGGTGATATTTGTTTGCATGAAAAAATCGATCAATAAATAGTAAGATTTCTGGAGAAAAATTTGGAAATATCAAAAATAATCGTTATCTTTGCACCATAATTTAGGAAACCTCTTAAGACTAATTCGACAAAGTTTTACAGAACGAATTTTAGACACAGAGACACAGACGAAAATAAAGAAGAAAAAGACGAAAATTGTATAAAGTTTTTTTATAAAATTTTACCGACCGACATTTTATCAGCAACCTAAATTAACTACGATCTTCCCTTTATTATCCACTTTGCCGCGCTGGCCAGAAGTACGCTTTGACGTCAGCGATGCAGATACAAAACCCCCTCTTTGAAAGCGATAACTACGCTTTCACCTTAGAGAAAATATAAGGTACAATGGCACCACACAGCAAGTACATCAATGTCCCTACCAGCCTCCTCCAGACGGTCAAGAACGACCGCTTGGAGTTCGAGCTCGTGGCCCTGAGCGTAGCTGTGAAGTGTGTCTCTCCAAGCAGCACCTACCTCTGTCGCTCGGTGCGTCAGATGCGTCACGACCTGCACTGCGGCCATGCCAAGGCAAATAAGCTCTGGCAGGCCATGCAGTCGTCCTCGCTCTTCGTCTGCACCCCGTTGGCCAAAGGAGGCCTGCGCATTGTAGCACGTTCTTATAAACCCCTCTATGGCGAAGTACGTACCTGTCACGGTTTCACCTCACTGCACATGGATGTAGTGAAAGTGACCTGCCAGGATCGCCAGTCAATCAGTATCACAACCCTTGAGTATGAGCTCCGTCAGCTGATGCTCCAGAACTGCTATCATGCGCAGATGAGATGTGACGAGTTAAAAATGAACCAGCGAAAGCATCCCGGATATTCTCATGCACATCTCGACTGTAGCGAAAGCCGTCTTGGCCAGTAT
>JAZUDJ010000054.1:0-24478 GCA_045639585.1 Bacteroidales bacterium | reverse complement strand
CTGAAGTTCAACGAGGCTCTTGAGGTAGTTCGCTCAAGCTCACTCTATACCTGCCACACTCCTGTTCCTGCAGGTCACGACTACTTCGAGGAGGGTCTCTTCTACAAGTATATGAGCCACTTTGCTGGCAAGCTCGGCATCAGCTGGGATGACTTCATGAACATGGGTCGCGAGACTCCAGGCGAGGGCAAGTTCTCTATGTCTGTATTCTGCTTGAACACCTGCCAGGAGGCTAACGGCGTATCATGGCTCCACGGTGCTGTGTCACGCAACATGTTCCAGCCAGTATGGAAGGGTTATTCACCAGACGAGCTCCACGTAAGCTACGTTACCAACGGTGTTCACCACCCATCATGGGCAGCTTCAGAGTGGAAGGCCTTCTACACCAAGCTCTTCGGTGAGGGTTACTACGCTAACCAGACCTCAGAGGATATGTGGAAGAAGATCTACGAGGCTGACAACGAGGAGATCTGGAAGATCCGTAAGGGTCTTAAGGCTAAGCTCTTCAACTTCATCAAGGAGGAGGTTGCTGCTAACCTCCGCAAGAAGCAGGAGAACCCAGCTAAGATCATCCAGGCTGTCAATGCTCTCAACCCAGAGGCATTGACCATCGGTTTCGCTCGTCGTTTCGCTACTTACAAGCGTGCACACCTCCTCTTCACCGACCTTGACCGTCTTGCTAAGATCGTCAACAATCCAGAGCGTCCAGTACAGTTCATCTTCGCTGGTAAGGCTCACCCAGCTGACGGTGGTGGCCAGGGCCTCATCCGTCGCATCGTTGAGATCTCTCGCATGCCACAGTTCATCGGCAAGGTTATCTTCGTTGAGAACTATGATATGGACGTTGCTAAGCGCCTCGTTTCAGGTGTCGATATCTGGATGAATACTCCAACCCGTCCACTCGAGGCATCAGGTACCTCAGGCGAGAAGGCAATCCAGAACGGTGTCCTCAACCTCTCTGTCCTCGACGGCTGGTGGTATGAGGGTTACAAGGAGGGCGCAGGTTGGGCTCTTACCGACAAGCGTACCTTCCAGAACCAGGCTCTCCAGGATCAGCTCGACGCAGAGACCATCTACAACATGCTCGAGACCGAGATCGTTCCTCTCTACTTCAACAAGAACCGCAAGGGCTACTCTTCAGAGTGGGTTGAGGCTATCAAGGACTGTCTCGCTAAGATCACTCCTAACTTCACCATGAAGCGTCAGCTCGATGACTACTACGATCGCTTCTATCAGAAGGAGGGCGTTCGTGGCGCTCAGATGGCAGCTAACAACTACGCTATGGCTAAGGAGATCGCTGCTTGGAAGGAGCACGTTGCTGAAAACTGGGATTCAGTTGAGGTTAAGAGCGTAGAGCTTCCTAACGAATCAATCAATGAGGGCTTCGCAGTAGGCGAGTGCTACAAGGCAACTGTTACCATCGATGGTAAGGCTATCGCAGCTGACCTCGGCCTCGACCTCGTTGTCACCAAGGCTGGCGACGGTGCACAGCACATCTTCAAGACCATGGAGATGGAGGTTGTTAAGCGTGAGGGTAGCCTCGTTACCTTCGCTGTCAACTATCCAGTTAAGACCAGCGGTGCTTATCAGTTCGGCTTCCGTCTCTTCCCAAAGAACGAGAAGCTTCCACACCGTATGGACTTCGCTTACACCCGTTGGTTCTAATCCACGGCAGAATCTACATATTGGACGTCATGCTTGCATGGCGTCCTTTTTTTATTGATTACGGGAAAAGAAAATCATCATCTCCGCCAGCAGAAACTTTGGCGAAGATGATGATCTTTGAATTTAGATATTTGTACAAGGCCGAGGCCTAGGTTTATTTACTTCTTGAACAGCAGCTGTGCGATCTCATAGAGACCACGGCGCCAGGTCAGGAACTCGTGTGCAGTACCCTTTGAGCAATGAGCAACAGCGTTGTAGCCAGCAGCCTTGAGGTCCTCTACAGCCTTGTTGATACGATCTGGAGTCTCCTTCTCACCACATGAGAGGAAGATGAGGTTGGTCTGATCAGCGCTCTTGATCTCCTCAGGAGTATAGATGCCTCCAGAGAGGAGGCCGTACCAGCCGAATACCTCAGGACGAGACAAGGTGATAGCGTGAGTCTCCATACCACCCATTGAGAGGCCGGTCATAGCGCGGTGCTGCTTGTCTGCGATGGTGTTGAAGTGTGAATCGATGTAAGGAACGAGCTCGTCAACGAGTACGGTCTCAAACTTCTTGAAGTCGAAGCCGCCAATGCCACCGATGCGGGTGTCGTTGGTCATACCATAGGTCATGACGATGATGAACTCCTCGCACTTGCCCTCTGCGATGAGGTTGTCCATGATGAGGTTAGCCTTACCCTGAACGCTCCAAGAGGTCTCGTTCTCACCCCAACCGTGCTGGAGGTAGAGAACAGGATCGCGCTCCTGAGTACCCTTCTCTACGACGTTGCCCTTCTTGACGAGGTTCTTGCCATAGCCAGCAGGAGTATAGACGATAGCGCGACGGTTCTGCTGGGTGCTTTCGCTCCAGAACTGTACCTCCTGAAGGTTGCCATGCTCAACGTTCTTCATTGCATAGAAGTCCTTATCTGCATTGGTTGGAACCTCGAGACCGCTCTCCCAACGGAGGCCGCCGAAGTAGTTCATGGCACCTGGATCGTTGACATTAACGCCATCGATGGTGAGGTGGTAGTAGTGGAAGCCATCATCCTCAGGAGCGTCGGTAGTACCCTCCCAGATGCCTTCCTTATTCTTATGAAGTACGGTACCACCATTCTTGCCGATGCTGGTAATGACTGACTTAGCCTGAGGAGCATCGATGCGGAAGCGAGCGTAACCCTGTGAGTTAACCATAGGATACTGGCAACCTGGCTGGTTGGTAGCAGCTGGCTGGAAGTCCTCCTTGATCACTACGTTATCCATTGCTGGGTTGAAGTTCTTGATAGCGGTGTAAGCCTCCTTCTTCTTGAGATCCTTGTCGAAGAGGAGTGGGTAGTTAGCAGTGCCGACCCAAGAGTCCTTATCGCTGACATTCCAGAAGGTAACGACGTCGATGACGTCCTTATGTTTGCGGAGGATCTTGAAGAGCGACTTGTATGCAGCGGTGTGCATGGTCTTGACGAATGGCTTGATCTCCATACCCTGACGGCTGAACTGGAGCTGGCCACCCATCTCCTCGTTAGCGCGGATGTCGACTTCGGTGAACTGGATATGGTCAACGATGGTAGCATACTTGGTGATAGCAGCATCGATGTCCTCAGCCGATGGGCCATAGACATTGTAGTGACCCTGCATACCGATACCATCTACGCGTACCTTATATTCTTCCTTCATCTTCTTGACCATGTCATAGATACGGTCGCGCTTAGCAGGATCAGCAGCGTTGTAGTCGTTATAGAAAAGCTGGATATCAGGACCAGCAGCCTCTGCAGCAAACTCAAAAGCCTTAGCGATGAACTCATCACCACAGAGCTTGTAGAGATTTGACTGGCGATAAGGACTTGGAGTCTCCATGCCCTTGCCAGGACCTGCCCAACGTGGACGGCCATCACCATCGATCATAGCCTCATTGACTACGTCGATGCAGTAGATTACATCCTTATAGCGATTGACCACAGTGTGGATATACTCACGAAGACGCTTGTAGAAAACTTCCTTCTTGACAAAGTTCTTGCCAGTCTTGTCGTACATCATCCAGTCAGCAAACTGTGAGTGCCAGCAGAGGTTGTGCAGACGCATAGGGATCTTGTTGGCACGGCAGAAGTCGGCGATAGAGTCAGCAGGTCCCCAGTTGTAGACACCCTCCTTAGGGTTGATCTGGCCTACCTTGTGGTCGTTCTCTGCGGTGATAGAGTTGTACTCCTTGAGTACGAGAGCCATCTCCTTCTCATTGCGGAGATTGCCCATGTTGATAGCTACGCCTACCTTGAAGTAATCCTTGTAAGCGTCCTTGAGGCCTGTAGGATCCTCCGGTGCAGGACAACCCCAGCCCTGTGCATTAGCGGTACCCATGCCCATAGACATAGCTACAGCTGCCAATGCTCCAAACAGCAAATGTTTCATAATGATTGATATTTTGTTTAAAGTAATGTAAGTGTCGGTTCTTTTTTCTCAAAAGGACTCTATTCTTGACTTAAGACGGGTCTAATGAGCAATGGTTTAAATAAGGTATAAGTTTTTTGGGGCTCTTTATCCGGAGACTTCGTCCCCGGGTACTAACGCTTCGCTCAGTTGAGCCTTCCAGGCTCTGCTTATTCCAGCAAATCCGGACGTAACCTCTTCGTCCTCTCCACCGCCTGCTCATGCTCCCACTCGCGGATCTTACGCTCATGCCCACTGAGCAGGATCTCAGGCACCTCCCATGTCTCACCCGACACCGAGGTGTAAGCTGATGGACGCGTATAGACAGGAGGAGCCAGCAGATCGTCCTGGAAAGAGTCGGAGAGGGCCGACTGCTCGTCGCCGATAGCGCCAGGGATGACGCGGATGATGGCGTCGGCAATGATGGCTGCTGGCAACTCGCCTCCGGTCAGCACGTAGTCACCAATGGTGATTTCCTTGGTGATGAGATGCTCGCGGATGCGGTAGTCGATACCCTTGTAGTGCCCACAGAGGATGATGATATTCTCTTTCATTGACAGCGAGTTGGCCATGTGCTGGTCGAAAGTCTCGCCATCGGGCGTCACGAAGATGACCTCGTCATAATGGCGCTCGGCCATAAGGTCATTGATGCATCGGTCGATCGGTTCGCACTGCATGACCATACCAGCTGTGCCGCCGAAGGCGTAGTCGTCCACGCGGTGGTGGCGCTCGTCTTTGCTCCAGTCGCGCAGGTTGTGTATGTGGATCTCGGCCAATCCCTTCTGCTGAGCGCGCTTGATGATACTCTGGTTCAATGGACCGTCAAGCAGCTCAGGCAAAACAGTGATGATATCTATTCTCATTTGGTTGATTTCTTATATTTATTGGTGCAAATATGGTGATTTTTTTTGAGATTTGCGATATAAAACTAAACCAAAACGTCATTTTTAAGTCTATTTAGATGAAAAAGAGGTTAAAAATCCAGTTCATGGTCGGCAAAAGATACAAGATTCGAGAAATTTTCGTTATCTTTGCAGCGTACTCTTTATGTGTGCACCCTAGGATTGTATCATATGTCGCGTAATCCTCCATTGAAACTATAATAATAAACTAAATAACGAAAACAATGAGAAAATTTTTCATGATCGCCTTGACAGGCTTGACACTCCTCGTGACTTCATGTGGTTCTTACACAGGTAATGGTTCTCTTATCGGTGCTGGTGGCGGTGCTGCTCTTGGCGCTGGTATCGGTGCTCTCATCGGTGGTGGCAAGGGTGCTGCTATTGGTGCTGCAGTAGGTGGTGGCGTTGGTGCTGGTACGGGTGTGCTCATCGGCCGTCACATGGATAAGAAGAAGGCTGCTCTTGAGGAGGAGCTCGCTAATGCTGCTAATGTTGAGACCGTAACCGACAGCCAGGGTCTCACCGCTATCAAGATTACCTTCAACGCTGATATGACCTTCAATACTGGTAAGGCTACTCTTAGCGCATCTGCTCAGCAGGCTCTCAAGCAGTTCGCAGCTCAGATGACCACTGCTGATATGATCAACACCGCTATCCAGATCAAGGGTCATACCGACAATACTGGTTCTGCAGCAACCAACGAGAAGCTCTCTCTCCAGCGCGCTCAGTCAGTAGGCAACGTCCTCCGTGCTAACAACATCACCTCTAACCGTATCACCGAGGCAGGTCTTTCTTACAACGAGCCAGTTGCTGACAATAGCACTGCAGCAGGCCGCAAGGAGAACCGTCGTGTTGAGGTCTTCGTCCTCGCTACCGACGCTATGGTTAAGCAGGCTGAGGAGGGTAAGCTCTAAGCTTTGTAACTTGATAAATAGCTTTGTTGAGCTAAATATCAAATCATAAAAATCACCGCCTTCATCTCAAATGGATTGAGTGAGGGCGGTGATTCTGTTTTATTATGACAAGCGATATTCGTTTGTCCTTATCCAACGTCGAAGAAACTTCCTCCGATAAACTCGCGGAGCAGTGAGTTGCGAGGGATGTCTGTACTCTCGATGGTATTGAAGCGGCTCAGGAAGCTGAGAAGGCTCATGGCTACTTCATATTCTTTTGAGTCAGTAGGTACCTGGCGCAATACCTCCTCCGCCTTTGGCTTGATGGCTGCCAGCTCGTAGATGATGGTGCTGTCGAATACCGCGTCAGCCTCTTTCTGGAATGGCAGAATCCATTTCTCTTCGCCACGACGGACGCTGTCCCACAGCTCGATGGTACGCTGAGCCGAGAGGCCACGAGTCTGATAGTCACGAGTGATGCGACGCAACAGTCGGGTAGCAGAGGTCGGGATCCAATGTTCTCCATCCGTCGAGATTGGAGTCATCGGAGCGGCATAGATCTTAAATTTATTCTCGGCAGGAATCTGCTCCGTCAGCAGCGGATTGAGCGCGTGGATACCCTCGATCACCAGAATCATGTCATCGGTCATCGTGAGTTTATCGCCACGATACTCACGCTCGCCGAGCTGGAAGTTATAGGTCGGGAGAGCCACTTCCTTGCCGTCAATCAGGTTCTGCAGGTCCTCATTGAACTGCTTGAGATCCATCGAGTAGATAGATTCATAGTCTTTCTTGCCATTCTCGTCCACCGGGGTCTGGTCGCGGTTGACGAACCAGTTGTCCATCGACAGCGCTACCGGATGCTTGTGACAGGCCATCAGCTGGATGCACAGACGCTTGCTGGTCGAGGTCTTGCCGCTCGATGAAGGTCCGGCAATGAGGACGACTTTGAGGTTCTCACGAGCTGCAATCTCATCGGCAATACGGGCCAACTGACGCTCCTGTCGGACCTCTGTGACCAGGATAAGGTCACTCACATGACCCTCTTCAATCATTTCATTCAGGTAGGGAATGGTTTGTTTGCTTCGGTCAGTGACCATGCAGTAATCATGGATGCTTGTCTCGTTGGCCATAGTCTTATATTTATAAGTATTTAGGGGTTGATATTCGAGTTTTTGCGCTTCAAAATTACACATTTTTTGGCATAGTTGTCAAAAAGTGACTCAAAAACAATGTTAATCTTTCACTTTTTTCTTCGTAGATTCCCATTTCTCATCTTTTTTTGCTATTTTTGTCGCCAATAAACCTCGTAACAGACGTCAGATCCATGGATATTACGATACTTCTCCTCACGCTGCTTGGCAGTATCTCTTTGTGTCTCTACGGCATGAAGGTGATGAGCCAGGGTATACTCAAGGTGGCAGGTGCACACATGCGAGCCAGCTTGCGTGGCATTTCGCATAACCGCCTGCAGAGCTTCGGTGTCGGCGCCTGGATCACCGGTCTTATCCAGTCCTCATCGGCCATGACGCTGATGACCGTCAGCTTGGTCAATGCCGGCCTGCTGACCTTAGGACAGAGTATCGCCGTGATGATGGGAGCCAACGTCGGCACAACCGTGACGGCCTGGATCATCGCCATCTTCGGTTACGCCTGGAACGTCGGCTTGCTGGCCATCCCGCTCGTGGTGGTTGCCTTGCCTTTCGTCTATACGACACATATCAAGCGCAAGCCTTGGGGAGAGGTGCTCATGGGCATGGCCTTGTTTATCCTGGGTTTCGCCACCTTTATCAGTCAGATGCCAGCGCCATCGCTCTATCCTGAGGCCTATGCCGCCATCAGCTACGTGGCTAGTGCAGGCTTCTGGAGCGTGCTGCTGTTCGTGATCATCGGTGTGGCTATCACCATCCTGCTCCGCTCATCGGCTGCTACGATCATGCTGGCCATGGTGGCGGCTGCATCGTCGTGGATAGAGTTCCCGATGGCTGCAGCGCTGGTCATTGGCGACAATGTCGGCACCACGCTCACCGCCGTCTATGCATCCCGTCAGGCCAATGTCTCGGCACATCGCGCGGCATACAGCCATTTCTTCTTCAACGTCTTTGGTATGATCTGGGCCTTGCCGCTACTGTATCCGGTCTTCTGGATGCTGCAGGATCTGATCTCGACGGGAAGCGTCGGTATCGCCTTCAGCGTGGCCATCTATCATACGCTGTTCAATCTGGTTACCGCTGTCATCCTCCTCTTCCTGATCCCGAAGTTCCAGAACCTTCTCTGCCGTATGTTGCCTGTGGTAGAGGGCGATGACGAGGAGTTCCGACTGAGCTTCATCCAGGGTGGCTTGCTCAGTACCGCCGAGCTCTCGGTCGAGGAAGCTCGTAAGGAAGCCGCGCTCTTCGGTGCCCGTTGCCAGAAGATGCTGGGTCTTGTCCGCGACTTCGTGCACATGGCTCCTCAAGGCGCAGAGTACGCGCAGGCTTTCAGCCGCATCGAGAAATATGAGAAGATCACCGACCGTCTGGAGATTGAGATTGTCCGATACCTCAATTCCGTCGACCGCTCCACGGTTTCCTCTCATATCGCCATGCGTGTCCGAGCCTTGTTCCGCATCGTCGACGAACTCGAATCCATCGGTGACGCCTGCTATAAACTGGCGTGTACCATCGTCCGCAAGCGCGATCATAACATCCAGTTCATCAACATGCAGAACCAGAACATTGACCGTATGCTCGAACAGACGGCTCAGTTCATGGATCTGATGGTACGCCTGCTCCAGAAGACCGACCTCACCCCGGCCGATATGAGCCGCGCCTACAACCAGGAGGACTCTATCAACGCCTTCCGTGGCCAGCTCCGTGACCAGAATATCGGCAACGTCCAGGCCGGCTACTACACTTACCAGAGTGGCGCGCTCTATATGGATGTAATCAACGCTTGCGAGAAACTTGGCGACTATATTATTAATGTATTAGAGGCTCAAGTGGAGCAGAACGACCAATAACCCGCATTTTTTCGCCTAAAAATTTGGTCATTCCGTTTTTTATACGTATCTTTGCGCCCGCAAAAAGCCCTGTGGTGTAATGGTAGCACACCAGATTTTGGTTCTGTTTGACTGAGTTCGAGTCTCGGCGGGGCTACAGAAAGCCGCAATCTTCATTTGAAGGTTGCGGCTGTTTTCGTCATATTACCACTATTTTTATGTTTAATAACATATTTGGTACAATTTGGCATAATAAAGAATTCTGTGGTATAAATTGCAAAAGTTCTTCAATTGAAATATCCAAAATAAAAACCTACCTTTGCCACGATGTTTCCATGTCATATATGAAACCCATGCCTGCTATGTGGAGAATGGGTGGTACGAGGCAGATCTATTTGAGAACACTGTTTATTGTACGTGAAATTTTATGCTTGGCATAAATCCGAAAATAGTTTTTTGTTTTTTGAATTTTTGGGTAACAATGACTATATTATTGTTGTAACCTCAAAAAACAAAAATATGAAAATTTACGTTGCTTACATTTTCTATTATACAAAGAACGATCAGGGATTTATTGATGATCATCATATCAAGGTCGAAGTCTTCCAATCTATCGATGCCGCTGATTTGTATCTGTCCTATTGGAAGGATACTCATACCGCCTATGTGGTGAATGGGTGGTACGAGGCAAATCTGATTGAGAGAACGATTTAAGTTACTTTATTATGCGATTAAAGAAAAATAAGACATTATGGCAAATTACTGTTTTACGAAGTACGCTATTGAGGGCAAGAAGGATGTCCTCGAACAAGTTGCGGATGCTATCAGCCGTGGCGAAGGTTGGATGAAAAAGTCTATTGAGAACCTAGGATTGAAAATTGACGAGGACGAGTATGAGTATGATAATCGTGCTGAATGGTATAAAGACGCACGAGTTGAAGAGCGTGACGGCGTGAGTGTGCTTTTCTTCACTCAGGCGTATCCTTGGGAGCACGTAGATGTAATCGACTGGGTGCTGGATGAACTTGGCGAACCCGATGCAAATATCTATATGCTTATGGAATTATTTGAAAGTGAAATACACCAGACGACCGATCACGAAGGCAAATACTTCCCAGAGCGCTATCGCGTCTTTACCGACGAAGATGACGACGATGTGTATTTCGTCACTGAAGAGGAAGCCCTTGCTCACATTCGTAAGCAGTACAACCTCTCCGATGACTACGATACTTTGGAGAAGATTCAGGAATACTGCGATGCAGAAGATCTCTCATGCAGTTTTGATGAGATTGAGGTAGTGTAACTTATTCAAGTCCAGCCGAAGTGAGGGAAGCCTTGCGTTTTATCGCATAAATCGTCTGAACCATAAAATATTCTAAAACATTCTCCAGAGACTGAAAATAATAATTGCGGATAAATATATGGGACTTTCAAAATCCAGATACACATTGTTCCGTCAGTGCCCGAAGGCGCTGTGGATGAGAGTACATAAGCCAGAGTTGGCAGTCTTTGATCCGAGTGTGGAGGCACGTTTCGCATCCGGCAATGAAGTGGGAGATCTTGCAATGGGATTGTTCGGTGACTTCGTGGAAGTAACTACACATACCGAGGGCGGATTGCTTGACTTGAATGCCATGTTAAAGAACACCATGCAGTGCATTGCCGATGGAGTGGAGAATATAACAGAAGCTTCATTCTCATACGATGGCAACTACTGTGCTGTCGATATCCTGCACAAGGAGGGCGATGGATATGCTATCTACGAAGTGAAGAGTAGCAGCCATTCCGATTCAGAAGAGGTCAAGGCAAAGGATGTCGAGAAATATGCTTGGGATATCTCCTACCAGAAATGGGTCCTCACACAGTGTGGTGTGAATGTGACAGGTACATACCTCGTCCGTCTTAATAAGGATTACCGACGTTATGGTGAACTCGACATCCAGAAACTTTTCGTCATTACCGATATGGCAGAGTTCGTGGAGACAGAATATCCGAAGGTGGCAGGCAACGTAGCACTTGCCAAGCGTATGCTTGAAAAGCCAGAGCCAGAGCGGGAAATTGGAAGCTATTGCAAGAAGCCATACGAGTGCGCTTTCTGGCAGTACTGCTCACGTCATCTGCCCGCTCCAGAACAGTCGGTGTTCGGACTCTATCGAATGTCATTTGCCACAGCGCTGAAGCACTACAAGAATGGTATCGAGACATTGGAGCAGGCTACAGACATCAAGCTCACCGCTATGCAGCAGTTGCAGCTGAGTGCTTCACTGAGTCACAAAACGTATGTCAATAAGCCGGGTATCCGTCAGTATCTGAAGAAATTGTCTTATCCGCTCTATTTCCTCGACTTTGAGACGATGCAGCCAGTATTGCCAAAGTATGAGGGTACAAAACCCTATCAGCAGATCACCTTCCAGTATTCGTTGCATTGGATCGAGGAGGAAGGAGGCGAGCTGCATCACACGGCTTTTCTGGCAGAACCTGGGGTAGATCCTCGCCGCGCCTTGGCCGAACAGATTTGTAAGGATATTCCGCTCGATGTATGTATCACAGCCTATAACAAGGGCTTTGAGTGTGGCCGTCTGAACGAGCTTGCTGATGCCTATCCAGATCTGGCCTATCATCTACGTAATATCTCTTCGCACATCGTTGACCTGATCGATCCTTTCCGTGCTGGTGATTACTATGAGCCAGCCATGAACGGTTCGTTCTCGATCAAGAAAGTCCTGCCTGCCCTGTTCCCTAACGAGCCTTCGCTCGACTATCACAACCTCACAGGTGGTGTGCAGAATGGTGGTGAGGCGATGGACATCTTCCCAAAGATGGAATTCATGTCGCCTGAAGACCGAGCCCGCTATCGTCAGGCGCTACTCGAATACTGCGGACTCGACACCTATGCTATGGTAAAGGTGTGGGAGAAGCTGATTGAGGTAAGTAAATAAGAAGAACAATAAAGTATGGAAAATAACAATCTTATTATCGATATTATCAAAAAATATACAAGCTTGTATAATAGTGAAAAGGCTAAAAAATCATACAATTTCAATATTCTTGAGGAACAGCAAGGTCATATAGTAGAAAACTCTCATTCGAGCATCCTATTAAAGTTATTGGCTTATAAGAATCAGTATGGATATGTATTCTTACAAGATTTTTGTCAAAGGTTTGTCTCTCCAGATTTGAAAATTCCAGAGAGTTGTGATGGGATATGTTTTGATAAAGAACGATTCTATCAAAAAGATGCCAGGGATCGCCAAAATAGTCGTATTGATTGTTTGATATATAAGAAAAATGATTTTGCGATTATAATAGAGAATAAGATCAATCGTGCCGGAAATCAGGGTGAACAGCTAAAACGCTATATAGTTTCTGTATTAGATGATAAAGAAATTTTTGATAATACACACGAAGATAATAAGAAAAAGATATGGGTCGTTTTCTTGACTAGAGATGGGGTAGAAATGCCTGATAATGGTAGCAAGGAATATTTGCTTGAAAAGTTTTATTGTAAATGGGAAAACGACGATCTGTCAGGCTCAAATTATTCTCCGATTAATTATGCTCAGCATCTTTTACCATGGATAAAAGAATCTGTCATGCCAATAGTTCCATATAAAGAGACTAATCTTTATTATGGATTATGCCAGTATGCGGATTATTTGGATGGAATACTTGGTAATCGAAAGACAGATCAGGATTTTCTTTCGAATGTAAGAGATATGCTCAATAGTTCGCTGGATAAAAAAAATTATTCTGGAAAAGATAAAAATCGTTTCTTGCTCAAATTGTATAATGAAATAAGCGAGCGAAAGCGAAAAGACGAGAATAAAATTAGCAAAAATACAGACGAAGAAAAAGAAGTTAATTGGGATTTGCTTTTGTCTGCTATAGAACGATATAATCAAGAAACTATTAAAGATATAGTCCAAACAATAAAGGATATTATCGAAGACAGAAAGGATGATGATTTCATAATGTGTGAAGAATGTAGAGTTCAATCGGACTTTAGTTTCAAATATATTTTCGTTCATGATATAAGATGGTCGAAATACGTCCATTTTGAGTGGACACCTACCAATCTATTCGAACTTAATAAAACTAAAACCATGAAACTCTATTTTCATGTTGAGCATGGCGGTATTCAAAAAAGGTTTGAAGAAGAAAAAACACTCAAGGAAAAAGTAGAAAAAACGCTCAAAGAAAAAGGCTTTGAAAAGGATAAAAATCGAAGTAAATCTTTATCCTATGATAAGGAGTTTAATATTGATAAACCTCTTTTGAATATGAAAAAAGGGGAATTGTATGATTTCTTGAGCAAAGCTTATAAAGAAAGTATTTCTAAAGAGCTTTGGGCTTATATTACCGAATTTGCAGTCTGATATTTAATCGTTGATTGTAAAAAAACTGCCTGTATTTTTGAAATTTTAGAAAAAACATTCTATATTATCGCCGTAATCAAAACGAAATAGCAAATTAGATAATCAGGAAGAATCTATAAACAACCTGAAAAAATGGTGCGGATAAAAATATAAACTGTTTAATTCAATAATAATGAATAAGAAGACTATTAACGAAGTAAAGAGCCTCAAGTACGAATTGTCTTTCTGTACACCTGAAGAAGTACAATGTATAGCAGACCATTTCACCGGTACTCATGAACAGGCAATCCGAGAGTTGGCAGACAAAGGCGATAGAGTAGCTTTGGCTTGTTTGATATATTGCAATGTTGCCAAACGTCCTATTTTTCATGCCTGGACAGAAGAGTTCTTTGATGAGGAAACGGGAAAGACGTATCTCATCGATAGAGAAGAGATTGAAGACTATGAGGAGGATACAATATTCTCAATGGATAAGGGCAACATAGAGGCTTACTATGAGAAAATTCTGACCGAATGCAAGCATTGGGCAACAGATGAACTTCACAAACTTATCCGTTTGCTGGAATCATATGATGACCAGTTCCACCTCCAACCTTTATTTTTCGAACTTACCAAACGCGATGATGCCTATGGCTTTAGGCGTCTGGGCGATACTTTCCTGCATGGTTGTGAGAAATATGGCTACTATAAGGACAAAGATCAGAGTCGAAAAAACTATGAGAAAGCCTTGGAATTGGGTGTAGATGAACTATTCTCAGAAATTATTAAGGATACGCTCAACTCGTTCGACGAGTACTTTATGTCACCGGATTCAGCAGATCCTTGCACCTATAGCTACGTCATCCGTGGCGAGCAGACACAGCTCGAGGGCATTGAGACGATGATCAACCAGCTCTGCCAACTTTATGGTACGCCAGATAATGAGATGGGTATGTTTGTGCCTTTCGATCAGCTCTTTCACCTGATGGTAGGGTCAAAATACTACTATGGCAACATCATGCATATGGAGCGCACCCCAGAAGCCCTCACACTTATCTTCGAGACAGAAGACGGTGACTCCGAATTGTTAAGCTATGCTTTGCGTGAATGCTTCGGAGAAGGTCTGGATATCCAGATTGCTGAAGAATAATTCTGTTCTTTATTTGGATCGAAAGTAGTTTTTTTTGAAAAAAAGTTGCCCCAAATATTGAAATTTGAACAAAACGTTACTATTTTATCTGAGTAATCAATAATAAAACAGTATGAAAAAAGAACAAATTACAAAGGAGTGGGCAAGCAGCCTATCAGCGTGTAAACGTCAAATTGTAAGTAGTTTAAAGGGTGCATCAGATTTTCTTGTCATGGGAGAGGGAGATGCTATGCCTTTCATTGAAGAGATTGCTTCAGCTTATGACTACAATATCATCTGTGTCAATCTGCAAACTCTTGATGATTTGCGTGGTACACCTGTTATAATAAGAAGTGAATCCGGACTGAACTATTATGATTTTGAAGTGGAATGGAAGAATGCTATCGAACGTTCAGAGAAGAAGTCACTGCTCCTCTTCAATATTGACAATGCAGATATTAGCCTAGTGCTTTGATCCCGAGGGCGTTGCCCCCAGTTACTAACCACTCGCTATGCTCGCTGTGTTGCCTTCCAGACAATTGTATTATACATCGGAAAGGTAGTAAATTAAGTAATGTAAAACAAACCTCCCCATTGCAAGTGCAAGACGCACCGCAGTTATAAAGTCGTGTGGAGGGAAATAAAGAAAAATATGGATGAAATAGATAAATTTGGCAAATTGCTACGCTATTTTGTGGCTCATCTTGAATTTGCACAATCCCAGCAAAATAAAGGAAGATTTCACTCAGAATTCCAGATGCTTTTAGGGAGAAAAGACTTTAAGAAAACAGGCCAAGGCTATAACGGAGATAAAATACAAAGTCAGATAGACCAATGGGATTTATATGATGTTTTTAAATCAAATGATTCTGTTCAAATATGCATTTCTGTTCAATGCCAATATGGCAAATATAATACGAAATCATCTTATCTCCAATGGAAAGATACGGGTATTAATATTATAGCCAACTGGAAAAACGAAAGTATTGAATCGTTAAGTATAATATCGTATTCTTCTCAAGTCTGCACATTGTCAGTTGCTGATATTGATGATGTCGATAAACGGACGGAGTTCTTTGATAACTACAAATACGAGCTATCAAAAAGGTATAAAAACTATATTCAGTATAAATATATGAAACAGGTTGAAGAACTTAAGAAAGCATATAACCTCATCCTCACAGGTGCTCCAGGCACAGGTAAAACTTATCTTGCAAAAGAGATTGCTAAGGTTATGACAGGGGATAATGACGACAACAATCATCCTCATTACGAGATGGTTCAGTTCCATCCTTCGTATGACTATAGCGACTTTGTGGAGGGACTGCGTCCTAAGAATGCGAATGGAGACATTGGCTTTGAACGCAAGGATGGTGTTTTCAAGGCTTTCTGTAAGAAGGCATTGGTTGATTATAATAACGCAGAAAACAAGAATGAGGCACCTAAGTATGTTTTCATTATCGACGAAATCAATCGAGGTGAAATGTCGAAGATTTTTGGTGAGTTGTTCTTCTCTATTGATCCTGGATATAGAGGCATAGAGGGTGCAATCAAAACGCAATATGCGAATTTGAATGATGAGCCGAACGAGTTTGACAAAGCTTTGGGCTATACAGATCAAAGCGATAAGGAAAACTTCGGTCATTTTTTTGTTCCCGAGAACGTCTATATCATCGGTACGATGAATGACATTGACCGTAGTGTGGAATCTATGGACTTTGCTATGCGTCGTCGTTTTACATTCAAAGAGATAACGGCAACGTCTCGCATAGATATGTGGGATGGTAATATAGACGATACATGGAAAAATGTTGCCCTGTCAAAGATGAATGCGATCAATGCAGTTATCGAGCAGATTCCTGGGTTAAATGCTGCATACCACATCGGTCCTTCTTATTTCTTAAAGATTCAGGATCTGAAAGGAAACTGGGGGGAGCTATGGAATAGCAATCTCAAAGGACTTGTGGCAGAATATCTGCGTGGTATGCCTGATGCAAACGACAGATTACAAGATGTTGAGGATGCATATAATAAAGCCTAATCATGTGCATTCATTTACAAGATAATAACTACGGCAAAGAATTAGAGATAAAAGGAGAAGTATCCAACCTTGAACACATCGCCAACTTCAAGTTGACTGACAAGAATGAGGCAGGTTCTTTGCTTGTATTCCCTCAGTCTTTTCGCGATACAGAGTTTTACTCTGCTCGCGAAAAGACTGAGGATGCTCCCGTTATCATTGAACTGTTGCGTGACTCCGAAGGAAAGCCGACGAAAATCCGTACCAGCAACGTCATGGGCTTCATCGGTTACAAGGATACCGAGATTCGTATTCATTCGCGTTTTGATGTAAAGGATAACAATTGCGAAAAAGCCAACGACTTCTTCCTCTACCACATGTTGGCGAAGGTGTTCCATGTCAATCTCTTCAACCTCGACACTACAAGTAATAAGAAGAACAACATCCTTGACCTGCTGATGGTGATGTTCCCACAGATGCTGAAGGATGCGATGTCGCAAGGACTCTACAAGGAGTACCGCACATATAAATATAATGATGCGCGCGTGAGAGGAACTATTGAGGTGAATCGTTTCATCCGTGAGGATATTCCTTTTCAAGGTAAGGTAGCATACCGCACCCGTGAGTTCAGTCATGACAACAAAATACTGCAACTGGTGCGCCACACCATAGAGTATATGCGCCATCATCCTTGGGGACATGGTTTGCTGAATAATGATTTGGACACTCGAAGCAATGTTCTTCAGATTGTCAATGCCACACCATCCTACAGCAAGCGCGACCTTATGAAGGTGCTGAGCGATAACCGTCGTCCTGTAAGTCATCCGTATTATACCAAGTATCGTGCATTGCAGCAGCTCTGCGTCAGCATTCTCCGTCACGATGGTTTGCAGTATGGCGAAGAGAAGGACAAGGTGCATGGCATCCTATTTGATGGCGCATGGTTGTGGGAGGAGTACATGGCAGTTGTTCTCCGTGAACAGTTTGACCACTTCACGCAGAAAAATGCCTTTGACCTTTTCAAAAGTCAAGAAGAGAAATACTTCCAGAAGATCATTCCTGATTACCTCAGCAAGGGATGGACGGATGGGGACAAAGCAAGTGCAGATGCTGTAGCCGATGCCAAGTACATGCGCCTCGAAGATAGGTTAAAGTTGCAAGGCGAGCAAGCATATTCCGTCTATTACAAGACTATCATGTATATGCACCGCTTTAACTCGCAGAAAGGCTTTATCTTCTATCCGATGGAAACTTCCATCGAAAAAGAGGAACATAAGATAGAGGATTTGTCCATTGCGGGAACAGGTAGTGTTATGCATCTGGCAGGTTTCAGAATTCCAAAGGTTGCTGGTAAATATGATGAGTACAAAACGCAAATGGAAGACTCTGAGGAGAAATTTCGTGACGCTGTGAATGCTAAATTAAACCCTCCAATATCTGTTCCATCCTGATTTTTCACTTGCTACATTGTATGGAAACAATAGATTTAGCAATAAAGTGAAAAAAACTCATGCAATTTTTGAAATTTCAGAAAATACATTCTATATTATCGCCGTAATCATAATAACAAATAGCTATGCAGACAATTAAGAAATTCCAGATCGGTAGAAAGTATTATCCTTCTAATTCTAACAAGATCGTGCTCATGATCATTAAGGAGCGCGAAGGTAAAGAACTGACTGTAGTGAAATCCACTCCATCGACCGAAGAGACCTTCACAATCACCGCCAGCCTTACAGCCGACGAAAAGGGGGCTTACGAGTACTTCCTTTTCGATGGTCTTCGCATCCCTGCCACTCATATTCTGCCATTGCCTCGTAAAGTTTCTGAAGAAGAGGATAAGGCTATCACGGAAGCCATCAAGCGCGATATTGAGTATCGCAAGGCTCGTGGCCTTGACCGTGCCAGCGTTATTACCGAGCACAAAATAAAAAAATAACATGGAAATACTCCTTGTTATCCTCGGAATCATCGTCCTCCTATGCCTTCTGAGCATAGGAGGATGGATTCTTGAGATACTCAGACACATAATATCTTTTATCTTTCAGGGAGTGGGTCATTGCTTCGGAAATGTATTCGGATGCATTGTTTGGATTATTGCTATCTTCATTTTTTTAGGAATGCTTGCTTCTCTCTGATCGTTAGTATGAAGAAACTCTTATACATACATGGCTACAATGGCTCGCCAGAAGGCCGCAGTTGCCAATTGTTCAGGAAATATATGCCACAGGATGAGTGGCAGGTGATGGGCATGGATTACGATCAGGAAGACTGTGCTAAGGCCTTGAAGCAGATCCGAGAGACCATTGACCGCGAACAGATTGATCTGGTGGTAGGTTCTTCGCTCGGAGGTTTCCTGACGTTGCTCACTACTGGTTTTGAGCGTATAGTCATCAATCCATGCTACTCTCCATCTACAGAATTGCCTAAATTAGGTCCACATAATCGTCTGCCTGATTCCTCGAAAGATATGGTTGCCACATACGCTGCGTTTGAACCACAGCTTAAGTCGTTCAGCAATGAAGAGCGAAGTCTGATTACTGCTTATTTCGCCGAGAAGGACGAGTTGTTGGGCGATACATATCAGGATGAATACATTGAGGATATCGGGACTTTCTATGAAATTCCAGGAGGTCATCATGTGTCGGAAGAGGCGGTACAGAAGATATGCTATCCTTTCACTCCAAGATATAAGTATCTGAAGGATGCTCATCGGGCATCGATTGGAAACGAAGAGAGTGTCCTGAAGTCGAAAGTCTGTGGATGCTTCTCTTGTAAGAGAATCTTCCCTGCCAGCGAAGCTAACTTCTTCAAAGAAGCCGATGGAACTAAGACTGCGTGTTGTCCATATTGCGATATCGATGCGGTGCTGGGTGATGCCTCTGGCTACCCGATTACAGATGATTTTTTGGAAGAGATGAATAAGTGCTGGTTCTGATTTTTCTGAAAAAAAGTTGCCTTCAATTTTGAATTTTTCTAGAAAGGTTACTATATTAATGCTGAGTTGTGCCGCATTTTGGCACATCTCAGCATTATTTTTGCACAAAACAAAATGATATAAGCTATGAAGACAACCGAAAAGAAGATGAATTTGAAGAAGATGTCAGCTATTGCTCTGGCTATGGAGATTGCATCACGTACCAAGGACCAGGAAAATCTGGCGATGGAAGGCGAGGTGCTACAGCTGACGAAGGAATTGGCAAAGCGATTGGGCTTGACTCCTATGCAAGCGATGTTGTTCTCTGTGTTTGTAGATCAGTTTACCGATTCACACATTTTTTATCGTGACATTGCTAACCATTTTGATGTGCGCCCTCTGCAAGTGTTGTCAGTGAGGGAGGAAATCGATGCTTTGGTACAGCGTGGGGCCATCATGCGACGTAGGGACCGCGATGGAGATGTCACCTTTCGCGTACCAAACAAAGTGCTGGATTGCCTGAAAAAAGATACACTGCCCGAGCCTGATCCTATCGATGGCCTCACGGCGCAGGAGGTGATGGATCTGGTGTTTAGTTATCTGGAGATGCGAGACAAAGAGGAGATTGAGGATGATGATTTGTATGCGCGCTTGCATACACTGATTGAAAGCAATAAGCAACTTTTGCTTTGCCAGCGCCTGCAGGGATTGCATCTTGATGACACTGACTTGGTGCTCTATCTGGCTATGTGCATGATTTATATGAACGATCATGATGAGCATATTGCGCGTTGCGATCTGGATGACTACTTCTCACGTAGCAATTTTCGCAGGCACATGAATGAACTTGAGCAAGGTTCGCATGTGCTGATGTCAAAGAAACTTGTAGAGTATTCGAATGATGATGGACAGGTGGAGACCGATCGTTGGCGCATCACCAACTATTCGAAAGAAGAAATTCTTACCGAGCTGCACCTTGCCGTAAAGACCGAAAGTCGTGCTAATGTGACACGTCACGAGGATATCACGCCTAAGACATTATATTATAACACACGCGTGAGTAAGCAGGTCGGTGAGTTGCAGGACCTTCTGAGCGAAGACCGTATGCAACGTGTAATGCAGCGACTGAAGGATCGTGGCATGCGCCGAGGCTTTACCTGCCTCTTCTACGGCGGTCCTGGCACAGGAAAGACTGAGACGGCCCAGCAACTGGCACGCCTCACGGGGCGTGACATCATGCTGGTGGATGTGCCGAGCATCCGATCGAAGTGGGTAGGTGAGACAGAACAGAACATAAAGGCGGTGTTCGAACGTTATGGCAAGCTGGCTCGTAACAATGCCAAGGCTCCTATCCTCCTCTTTAACGAAGCAGATGCCTTGCTCAACAAGCGTGCGGAGGGTGCTACGAGAAGCGTAGACAAGATGGAGAATGCCATGCAGAACATCATCTTGCAGGAGATGGAGCAACTGGAGGGCATCATGATTGCTACGACTAACCTCACAGGGTCACTTGATGCTGCTTTCGAGCGTCGCTTCCTCTATAAGATTGAATTCGAGAAGCCTTCTCCTGCTGAACGTCGCCACATCTGGCAGTCGATGCTACCTGACCTGACGGAGGAGGATGCTCTGTCCCTCGCTCAGCGCTTTGACTTCAGTGGTGGCCAGATTGAGAACATCGCCCGTAAGCGTATCGTAAGCGATATCCTGGCCGACCGAGACTCTATTGACCTTGATGCTATTATAGAGAGTTGCAAGTGTGAGTCTCTGTGCAAGGGGATTTCTCGCAAGATCGGTTTCGGATTTGGAGATTGATAATAATTAGCAATCCCCGCGCAATTTCAAAAGTGGAAGCATGAGGGATTATTCTGCTATCCTGACATTTCTAAAACCTTATTAGTTGCGAATTTGGCATGTTTTGGCACAAAAAGTTTCTGTTTGCTCGGTTTTGGAATGAAAAATAATCAGTATTTTTGCACTTATAAAGAACACACTGCAACAAATCGGGTTTTATCTATGGATCAAAACGCAATACTTGAGAAACTGAAAGCCTGCGTCATGCGCAAATTCAATCATTCGCTCGAAACGCCGTCTGACTTCGACTATCTGTCGATCAAGGTTAAGAAGATGACGGGCGAAGACATCAGTGCCACGACTCTGAAACGTATCTTCGGCTATATACAGACGGAGAGTTTCCCTCGTCGCTCTTCCTTAGGGGTACTATCCCGCTATTTAGGATATATTGGATGGGGAAATTTCGTGGAAAATGCAGAGATCTGCTCTGCTTTTGTACAGAACGATGTGTTGCTCGAGAGCCAGTTGTGTGAGGGAGACATTGTGCAGGTGGAGTGGAAGCCAGATCGTAAGGTCATTCTTCAGGCTATGCCGGGTAAGCGTTTCGAGGTAATCGAGAGCCACAATGCAAAGATACTGAGCGGTGACGAGATGACTATCATGATGCTGGCCTTGAACCAACCGCTGCAGGTGACCGATGTGATACGCGATGGCCGCAATATCGGCAATTATATCGCTGGCACAGAGAGTGGACTTACTGTGCTGAAAGTAACCGAACGAAAATAAGGTAAGACGATGTCGCAGTTTTATAGCGAACCCCTTTCCAAGGCTGAATCTATGAGTGACTCTTTGACCGGATTGCAGTTGCTTCATGCCTCTCAGAACGGATATACTGAGAGCTATAAGGCGCAGTATTGCGGCAAATGGCTCGTCTTCAAACGTCTAACAGAACAGATGCAGGGGGAGACTCGATACCAGCAGTTGCTCCGAAAGGAGTTTGACATCTGCTTCACGCTTAGTTCTCCTAATATCTTGCAGACTTTCGACATGAAGGAGGTGGAGCCATTGGGTACTTGTATTGTTTCCGAATTTGTGGATGGCGTAACCTGGGATCAGTACTTTGCTTCACCCGACGTCAAGCCAGAAGACACCCTTCGCATCGTCTTTGAACTGATTGATGCAATCATCTATCTGCACCAGCGGCAGATCGTACATCGCGATATTAAGCCTGAAAACATTATCATCACACATGATGGACACCATCCCAAGTTGATTGACTTCGGTTTGGCTGACCGTCCGCTCTATTCTATCCTTAAAGAAGCTGCAGGAACTGCAGATTACATGGCTCCAGAACAGCTTGAGAGTGCTACCATTGACTGTCGGTGTGACATTTACAGCCTCGGTCATCTGCTCGAACAACTTTCAGACCTTCCTGTTTATTATTATAAGGTGATCAGACGCTGCTTGGCTCCCGTTGACCAACGTTATCAGACTGCCATGCAGGTCAAAGAGGCTTTGCAACGTGTCGATCAAAACCGTCGTAAGAGGAAGATGTGGACCGTCGGCTCTTTGATCGTATTGCTGCAAGTTATTCTCTTTGCCACTGCATGGTGGATTGGAAGAAATGATCAGGGTTTATCGCCGAGGAATGACGATAATGGGGTAAGTCTAGCGAAGCAAATTTCTCTTCAGTATGATGCTGAGACGCGAGACAGTATCACCTTTGCCCTTGAAAGGTTTATGCAACAAGAAGGCTGGATTAAAAGCATCATCAGTGGAGGTCTGGCCGAGAGAGATAGTTTTGTTTCGGAGTTTACTATCAGTCATATCAAGAATTTGTCGCGCAGCGAGTACTCTATGGATAACCCAAGAGGATTTACTCGTCGTCTGAAATATAATATGAGTCGTATAGGTGCATTCTACGAAGTCGATTCAGAGCCCTACGAGTGCAATGACTATTCTGACAGCCTTTTCCAGCAGCAGTTAGATAACATCGTCAAGTTGCTCAATGATGGCGCTATCGGGGATAAGATGAGCATCTATGAAAATCCGCTCTATCCTCCATTGAAATACCGTTTGCTGTCTATCTACTATCCTCAAAGTCAATATATGCCATTCTGGTTGGATAGAGAAGTAGATCATTTCTTGTCTGTTCTCTTGCCAGATTCGGCAGTACGGGAGCAGTTGACTCCTGCTCGTTGTATTGACCACCGTGAGATTCTATACAACTACAAAAATGCTCATCCTATCATGAGTACGTGGGATAATTTCATGTTCATGGATTTCCTTTTCATGTACTTCCCTAAGTATTCTGTTGCATATAACGAGTCCCCTTTAGGTCAAAAGAGAAAGAGATAATTGGCCGATTATGATTGTTTTTTTGTCAATTTGATAGCAATAGCCAATTTTTTGATCCCAATCTTTTGCTTTTTAATATTATTTTGCTTTTTAATATTATTATATATATGTTACGCCTTCTTTGATACAGACATTATTCCATCTTCATCGCAAGAAGGGCTCGCTGTGAACTGTGTAATCCCTTCCTGCATCTAAGAATGGACATCTTGCAAGCATGGCGTCCTTTCCTGCATGTAAGAATGGACGTCCTACAAGCACGGCGTCCGTTCCTACATCTCGGCATCCTCTACACTGTACCGTGTAAAGGATGACATGACCGAGAATTTCAACATCTGGTACCAAGTGTTGAAATTCTCGGTCATGATTGTCATTTCTGATTTTGATTTAGTCTCTCAAAAGTATCAATTATTTGTCCAGTAGCTCGTCGATCATTGCTACCAAGCCAGCGAACTCCTCCTCGTTATAGAGTCGGGTGAGCTTGACGATGCGGCCCTCGCGGTCGATGAGGACGTTGCGCGTGATACCCGATTGCTTCAGCGCGTAGCGGACATAGATGCCAGCGTCAGGATCAAGGCCTAAAGGATAGGTGATGCCGACTTGCGAAGCGAAGGACTCGACGGTAGGGAGAGGTTCATCACGGTCGATACCCATGAGCACGAAGTCAGCGTTATCCTTGTGCTTCTGCCAGATATCACGCTCGATGAAAGGCATCTCACGGCGGCAGACAGAGCACCAGCTGGCGGTGAACTGCAGCATGACGACTTTGCCACGCAGCTCGGAGAGCTTGACGGTGCGGCCGTCGGCCAGGGTGACGGTGAAGTCTGGAGCCATCTCGCCAACACGAACCAGATAGCCGGTTTCATCAGCGTCGGCCAGCTTGACGATAGAGTCGACCTTCGGCTCGCCTTCGAGTGGCTGGAAGACCTTCACGTCGACCGAAGAGAAAGTGCTGTCAGCATTCATCTGCTCGCAGCGGAAGTTATAGTTGGTGCCAGCGACGATCTGTGAACTGACCAGCACTGGCTTGAGATTCTCATTGTCTTTCACCGCTGAGGTAAATGCCAGT